>DATHOI010000294.1:0-27076 GCA_035485095.1 Polyangiaceae bacterium
AACGGGGCCGCCGCGTGAACGCGGCGGAAAGCCGCGATGGGGAAACTGAGTAAAACTGCGGATGTGCAACGCGGATTGCGAGAGCTTGTGAGTCTGACAACGTTTGGATGGGGTGCATATACATTGCGAGTCGTGAATCTCCTCGCCAAAGGTGCCTGATTTTCAGAGATCCGCGCGAAATGCGAGCGCCTCCCGTGGTTGGCGAGGCACCGAACCGCTCGCGTGCGGTGACAGCATATAATGCGGCGCGCGCTATTCATAGAACCTCGATCAGACGACGAGTGCGATTCGCTCGGGATCGACGTATGGTTTGCCGAGCGCTTCGATGGCTCCGGTGGCGCGTCCTTCAACGGGACCGATGTCAACGAACAGCACCTGATCCTCTGTGTGGTGGATCACGCGAGCAAGCTCGGAGCGGAGCTCCAGGAGCTCGCGATCAGTGAGTTCACACTGGAAGACAGAGAACTGCAGATGCTCGCCCCATCCCAGCATCAGCTTGTACGTCTTGCGCAGCCGCTTGGGATCGGAGATGTCGTAGGTGACGACGTAGCTATTGCGCATTGTTTCCTCAGCGGATCCGGAATTCGGGATAGCGTGGTAGCTCTCCCATCAAGAGGCGGCTCAGGAGTCGACACTGGACCTCGAGCACGCGACGGTAGCTGACGCGATAGTCAAAAACGGGATGTGTCACGAGCTGGTCCATGCGCCGCTCGAACGCCAAGATCACGCGTTTTCGTGCTACCTGCGTGAGCGTGACCGCACCGGCGGCGCGAATGAAGTCGTCCTTTTGCACAACGCCATTGTTGATGACCCCGATGACCACCGAATCGGCGATGACTGGGCGAAACTCCTCCATGAGGTCGAGCGCAAGCGAAGCTCTGCCAAAGTGCGGCCGATGATAGAAGCCGAGCATGTTGTCGAGCCCAACAGTACGCAGCGCCAACACCAACTCCTTCGAGAGTAGCGAGTAACAGAAGGACAACAGCGCGTTGACCGGATCACGTGGTGGCCGCCGATTGCGACCGTCTAGATCGAACTCAGCTTCGCCACCCCCATTCAGCATTCCAGCAAACTCACCGAAATAACGGCGCGCTGCGGTACCTTCGATGCCGAGCAAGCTCTCCACGGATTCTGCGACTCGCGCCTTACGCGATAGCTGTTTGAGCTCGGAGAGCGCGACGGAATCAGGATTCTGGTGATTTCGTCTCAGCAGTGTTCGGCAGTTCAAGATTTTCGATGCGACGAATCCCTGCGCGAGCTTCAAGCACCGCAGCCGATCTTGAGTCGCCGCATATTGCGCGAGACGAAGCTCAACGTTCTTTGAATCATTGCCGGTTGCTTGCCCGGAGAACCAGCCGCCATATGTAAAGAACAGGACCGGGATGCCCCGCTCCATCAACGTGCGGAGAGTCGGGGTCGTGACGTAGACACTTCCATACAGCGCGACGTGCGATGTGTTCGAGAGGCGCGCTTCTTTCGCCTCTTCGCCTTTGCTTTGGACAATCAGCCGCTCGCCGTCGAGGCGCACACTCGCGCCCTGGGCCTGCACGTACACCGGCACACGATCATCCCGTGCGGGAAACATTCGCCGCACCGGTCGTTCGATGCCGACAGCCAAGCCCCACGGGTCATCGCCGACATCCAAGGTCGGATCATCTTCGAGCTCCGGTAACGGTTCGCGTTCCTCGGCCAACGCACGCGTCTCATCAGGCAGGCAAATCCCGACGAGCGAGCACCCGTGGCACTTCGGGCTATTGTCGAGCGGCGCCGGGATCTCACCCTCACGAGATAGGTCGCCGATGCGCTCTACCGCGCGAAGGGTCATCCCGATCAGCGAGTCGTCGATGGCAATCTCGACGCGCTGCCGATCCTTGGCGTAGTAGATTTCGCCGCGGTCGCTGGTGTATCCGTTCTCGCGAAGTACCAGCACTTGCGCGCAAATTTGAGCGAGCTCCGGTGGGTAGGCGCCGAGCGGCACGTCCGGGCGCTTGCTGCGCTTGTACTCGACCGGAACCACATTGCCGCCGTCGACCTCCACAAGATCGATCTTGGCCGTTATCCCGAGACGATCCGACGATAACCACACGGAGCGCGCGGTGTACGGCTTGGCTTCCTCGGCGTCATCGCTGGCGTCGGCCGCAGGCTGCAGTGGCTTCACATCTTCGTTCACGCGCCGATGCACTACCTGGCCATCGACCGTGTACACGTTGTCCGCCCATTCACCCTGTACGTGCTCGAGATAGAAGAGGCGCTCACAGTAGAGCACCTCGTTGATCATGCGGGCGGGGACGAGCGCTGGAGGCGCGGACTCGCTGGGAACGATGGGGAGACGGAGGGGGAGAGGTTTGGCGCGGGCGGACGGCGTTTCCTCGACGTGGCGTCGCTCAGCAAGTAGCTCGGCGGAATCGCGCTCAGTCATTGGTCATATGCTCCATGGTGCGACTGGGCGGTCATGCAATCATCGTCGCGAATAGGCCCAGTCCAGAGAAACGGCCACGACCGATGCAGAGTGGCCCCGCGACCTTCACGGGCCACGTTAGTTTGACGTGAAGCCGCGGCGACTTCGCGAGATGGCTGGGCACGGCGTACCTCGAGGCCTTCTCGACGCCGGCGATGAAGCCCGTCTCACTCATCTGAATCTCAGCGGAGAATGCTAGATCGTCTCCCAAGCCTGCTTGGCGCAGCGCCTTGCGCACCAGGCCCTCGCGTCGCTTCATCAGGCGCCCAAGCAGCAATTTCTGCTCTTCGCCACCCTTGGTCTTTCGGAGCTTCTCGCGGAGCCCGCTGGGATCATCGTGGCCGGGCAGCAACAATGGCGTCACCGTCGCCCAGCTGAAGGACTCCGACACGTATCGGTTGAGCACGCGGTCGTTGCGCGACGTCGCGGCGAGCACGGCTTGCACTTCGCCGGTCTTCTCGTCGATGAGATCCATGCCGCCCAGCACACGTGCGGCCCATGCAGTGTCGTTGCTTCGCCCGTTCGTTGAGAACACCATCACCCGTCGCACGGCGCCTACTGTCTCACCGCCGTCGCGCGGCTCGATGCTGGGCACTGGCACGAGTAATAGCCGCGAGTCGCTTTCGTCCCCGTGGCCCAGCACGGAGGCGCGCACGCGCGCTTCATCCCACCCCGCGCGCTCGGCGGCGGTGCGCACGGCGTGCCGCAACATGCCGGCGACAGTCATGCCGCGCCGCGCGGTGTCGAAGGCACGGAAGTTGTCCGACTCGACTCGCATCAGCGTAAAGCCGGCGATGTCGGCCGCGCTTGGCTGATCGGTACGCGCGTAGCCGGTGATAGCAAAAGCTGATAACGCTAGCGGCGGGCGGAGCGTCGAGTCACTCAAGCTGGTGCGAGAAAGAAATGCCGCGTGCCGACGGTCGAGATCGTCGAGAGTTCCTCTTGTGGGCGCACGTAGCTCGAGTCGCCCGTCGCTGCGTGGCTCCCAGACCTTCTGCTGCGCCGAGAGCTCGGCGAGCCGCGCACCTTCGACGACCGCGCCGTCGCCCACGACGAGATCGACGCCCCAGCCGAGCGCCACCACACCACGAGCTGCAACGATGAGGGAAGGCGTAGCCGGCGCATCGCCATCGAGCTGCCAAGCGTAGTGGACGACCGCGTCTTCCGGCAGCCGGTGTGGCCGCACGTTCTTCATCGTACGGTGCTCGGCTGCGCTACCTTCGTCGCCCCGGCTCCATTGTTTCCCCACGAGGTCCATAGCGTTGTGTGGCACTGAGAGCCGGTAACCAACGGTGCTCTCACGGGCGTCCGGCGCGACGATGAGCGGCGCCGCACGTTGCTCCAGCCAAGTCAGCGCATCGCGGGTCGATTCCAACATACCTGCTCGCGCTGCCGCCGCTACGACAGCCTGAAACGCTCGCATGGGAGACGGTGGCCACTCCGGTGCGCCCTCGTCTCCCCGTCCGTGGAACCACGGCGAGAGGAAACGGAATGACAATACGAGGTAGCGACTCATTAGGCCTTCGCAGTCTTCGGCGCCTTCTTCTTCTTGCCCTCTCCGGTCGTCTCGTCCTTCGCCAGCTTGGTGTCGAACTTCACTGTCTTGCTTTCGCCGACGCCGAAAGCCGCGGCCGCCTTCTTGGCAAACGCCAGTGCCGCATCGTGCGCGAGCCCAGAGACTTCGCGTCGACCGTCGGGGAAGACCACCGTCGACTCTGGCTTCTGGTCGCCGTCCAGCACCAGGTTACAACCTTGACGTAGGAACCCCACCGCTGGCTTCGTGAATGCCACCAGCGCCAACCCCAGGAGGTAGGCGCGCAGCTTTCTCGTCTCGTCCTCAGTCGTGCCGCGGAGCAGCCGCAGTGCGGCCACCTGCAGCGTCACCTCGCGCCGGATGTCACCCTTTGCGATGACGCCGCCGTGCGTCGCCGTCGCCGGCACGTGACGGAAGCCGCGCTCCGAGTACGCCTTGAGCGCGTCCTTGTCTTCAGTTTCCTCGAGCAGCCCTTCTTCGACGTACTCGACGGCAGGGTTGTACTGAGCCGAACGCGTCAGCTTCGCCACGTTGAAGGCGCGAATGGTGGCCGCCAACAGGCGAGGCGCCTTCGCCTGCGTGTCGCGCGAATCCCACACGCCGAAGATGAGCGACGTGGGTGCGAGCTTTGCCAGCGGCACGGCGTCGCCCTTCTTCAGCGCCTGGAAGGCCTTCTGCAGCGCCTCTTTCAGCTCGGTGCAGCGCACGATGGCGTCACCGGCGCGGTGACCGGCTTCGAGAATGCTAATCTTCTTCGCTCCAGCCTCGACGACGAGCTGCGGAACGAGTGCTGAGTACTCGCCGGTCGCGAACATCGGCTCGATTCGGTTGGCTTGCGAGCCGACCGAGTCGATGAGACAGACGTTCTCTCCGTTGCCCAGCTCGTTGATGTTGTACCCACCAGGGAACTCCTTCGAGTTCTCGGCCGCTGCGAACGTCGGCGGAAAGAAGACGCCGCCCTTGCCCTCCACCGGCGTCAGGTATTCGCGCAACACGATTGCTGCGGGTGCGTCAGCAGAGTCTTCGAGCCACGCCTCAATCTTTACTTCACTCATGTCCATCTCCATGTACGGGAATCGCCGGTGAGAACGCCTTGTGCTTGCGCTGGTCGGTGCGGAACGCGCTCTCGAACTGGAACAGCGACCCGTTGTCGGGGAGAATATTCGCTGCCGCGAGCGCCGCGAGCGTCGCGGGAAGCGGCGCATGCCATGCCCGATACCGGTAGACGCGAAGCTTCACGTCGGAAGGGGCAGGGCGAAAACGCTGGAGTCCAATGAGCGTGAAGAACTCCGTGGCACTGAAGGCCACCGTCTCTAGAGACAGTGCGTCGGACGAGAATCCGACGTCGAGCGGCAGCGCGGTCGCACCTCGTCGCCCATCGAAGTAATAGGGTTCGACCTTCTTGCCATCAGCACCGACGACGACGTGGCCGTCGTCGAAGAAGCCCTTGCTCAACGTGTTCGGCAGATCCCGCTGGAGGCTCGACGCAATGCGATCGACGGACATACGCCCGGCCCATGTCTTCAGGCCGCGCTCCACCTTCCACCAGTCGAGCCGTAAATCGAAGGGGGGCGCAAGCTGCAGTGCCGACGAGGTCTGGTTAGCAGGCTCCAGCACCTCGAGCGCCGCCTGCGCGGTCTTCGTGACGAGCTCTCTCAGGTCGCCATCGGGGACGACGAACTGCAACCCGTCGAAGTGTGCCGTCGCGCATGGCCACAAGCGCTGCGCGAGCTCGAACACCCCGCAGCAGCCGAAAAAATGGCCGGGATTGGTGAGGTCAACGTCGAGACGGATCATTCAGCCACATCATCTTCTTCAGAGCCGAGCACATCAGCGGCCCGGAGAATCGATTCGAGCCACGCCAGGCCCCAGCGGCCATATCGGCGCTGCAACCGATCGAAGCGAAGCGGTACTTCGCGCACCAGCGCGGCCACCACGTCATCCCTCAGCTCGGGGTCGTAGCTCTCGACGACTGGGAAATGCGGGCGGGCGCGGCCGTGGTGCGCCGCGATGGCGTGCAGCGCGAGGTCCTTCGCCGCTTCGCTCAATTCGCTGAAGTCACCGTCGTGGAGGGAGCCTAGCTCGTGGCGATAGTGACCCAGATCCGAGGGCTGCATCGGGCCCTTGGCGAGCGGTGGCTCCTTGAAGCGCTTGATGGAGCGTTGCCACACGCGCCGCTGCTTCCCGAGATCGTGCGCACGACCGGCGCGGGCCAACGCTTTCTGCTCGGGCTCGGGCAGTATGAGGCGCTGGGCGAGGCGGCTTGCCCATGCCTCGGTACGCTGCAGATGCACGTCGAGCAGTAGCTCTTCGCGGCGGCTACGCGAGCCATCGTCGTCCGCGCGTAGCGAGGTCGCATAGAGGTGCCACCACAGAAGCACGTCATTCTCTTCGACCTTGCGCTTCACCGAACGGACCAGCCGCATGCCGGTCGGCGCGTTGGGTTCCTCTTCAGATTCGTGCACGAGCCGATCGCCTTCCTCGGGACCCAGGTCGTAGTCGTCGCTAAGTGCTGGGTCGAACCCGGCCACGCCATCGAGGAGCCCATTCCTCAAGCCTCCGGCCTCCGGTGCAAGCACCACTGTGGCGTCGTCGAGCATCGGCTTCTCCTTCGAGTCGTCGACAAGCTTGCTGAGCTTCATGATCTCAGCGGGACCATCATGGCGGACGAGCCAAGCGAACTGCAGGCTATCTTTGTCGCGCGCAGCTAGCCTCTCGAGATGCTTGAGGACGCGGCTAGTGACGTCACTCAACGTCTCCCGGCTGCGGAGCGGGTAGTCGGCGAGGAAGTCGTCGAGACTCTCCCGACCAAGATGTTCCTCTGTAAGCCACGCCACCTCACGGCGCCACGCGACAGTGGTGCGCGGAGGTTCCCATTCAGCTTTTCCGTGCAGCCACTCGGCTACCGCGGGACGCCCGGGCAGCATTTCCCTGATAGTGGTGTACGACCAGCGATCGAACAGCAGCGCGTCCACATGGTGAATGTCGGGTTGGGGTGTCGAAGCATTAATGCGCGCATCACGGGGCAACGCGCACAGCGCTGACGGAGAGGCGTCGCGACGCTCGTCATCACGCACTGGCAGCTCGCCTAGCAGCGCCCGTGTGAGGAAGCGAGCGTGGTCATATTCCTCCTTGCGCTTGCTTGGCTTATCGTTTTCTTCCTCGCCGTCCGCCTTCGTCTTTGGAGGCTCTTTCAACTTCTCGCAGTAAACATGCACCTCGGAGTCGCCGTCGCCGTAACGGTTCACACGACCGAGCCGCTGCGCGAGCGCGTCGAACGGCGGGAGGTCAGTGACAAGATGATCGGCCGAGATGTCGATACCCACCTCGCCCGCCGACGTTGCGACGAGGAAGACGGCGCCTTCCTTCGGTTTCACGTCGTCGCGCGGCCGCGGCAGGAAACGTGCGAACACTCGGTCCCTGTCGAGTTTGTCCCGCTCCGCACCGCGCATGGTTCCGGTCAACGTGGCGACGCTATCCTTTTTCGTCTTGCGCAGCTCCTGTGCGCATTTTTCTGCGTGGTCGACCGAAGAGAGGAAGACGATGATCTTGCCGTCGAGTTCTGCGGCCTTTGTGGCAATGCGCTCGGGCAGCTCTGTTCGATCATCAATGAGGTGCAACTGCAGACCCTTCCTGGCACGTAGTCGCTTCTTCACTACCGTGTTGTCGAGGTCCTGGTTACCGAGCGTGAAATCAGGTTCCGTCCGGCCGGTGGCCGAGAGTGCAAGCACCTTGAGCGGGCGCGGTTCGTCGCTGCGGCGCTGCTCGTCGGCAATGGCGGTGAGCAACGACTGAAACGCCGGCTCGAGATGCGCCTCGTCGTGTACCAGCAGCGCGTCCTGACCGAGGAAGCCAGCGTGCAGCGGCCTACTGCGGAAACCACAGCCGTAGCCGCTGAAGAGCAAGCGGCTACCAATCATGTCGACAGTGCCGACTATGATGGCCGGCCGTGATGGATCTCGCCGCCACGCACCATTGTCGGCGAACTCGCCTCGCAGGGTGCTGATGGCCAGCGGGTGCTTCGCGGTCACCGCGGCCAGCGCGTCGAGGGCATCACGGAGGTGTCGCGCTTCAGGCTTGAGGAGTTGGCAGCGCAGACGCTCGGCCTCAGCAGTGGATTGGTCCACAACCGTACGCCGATTGACGACGTACACGAGTCGTCGCGGGAGCTTCGGGTTGTTGGCGAGCGCGAGCGCCCAAAGGGAAATGACGCTCGTCTTCCCGAGGCCGGTCGGCAGATCGCACGCTTTGGGAAAGTCGCTTGCGACGAAGCGCTCGTACAACGCCCGCTGCCAAGGGAACGGTGGATTGCCGGTGAGCAGCTTGAAATCGTCCTCAAAGGCCACGCGGCGACCCTCCATGCAAAGTCTCGTCGCTCTTGGCATGGCGGAGCATGTTGCGACGGAGAGCCGGGCGATTTACGCGCTCCCACCGATCGGCCTGATCATCGTATGGCCAAGCGTTGCGATTGCTGCCAGCCCGCGCGACCCCATTCGTCCCTCTGCGCAGAGCACGAATTGGGTGATCCTCTGGACGGATCATGCTGAGTTTTGACGTCCGGCGCCGCTCCAGAGCCATCTTCAATGGGGCCGACGTGTGTGAACACGGCGGAAAGAAATATCTGCGGGTCGACAAGTGCCAAAGCCGCCCAGAGGATCGTGGATCTTGACTCAGCTGCACTTGGAGCATACGTTTGGCATTACCGGTTGTCAACCTCTCCTCATCCTTCAGACATCCTGCTCCTCTCCTGAGCCATAATGCTGAATAGCGTGGACTCAGCTTGGCGTGTCGCTTCAAGCGCGATGCTATGCTACGCGCGGAGGCTCGTCGGCAGATCCAATGGGCGGCCCGACTGCCATCATGGAACCCGCGAAGCGCATCGATACCCACATCGACGATACCGGCGATGCGCCTGTCGTTCGAGGAACCCGCATACGCGTCAGCCAGATCGCGAGCGAGACCGAGCACGGCGGCATGACACCCGACGAGGTGATCGAAGCGCACCCTCACCTCAGCCTCGCCGACGTGCACGCTGCACTCGCGTTTTACTTCGACAATCGGGAATCGATTCGCCGCGAATGGGACGAGGCAAGGGCACTCAGTACCGAGCTGCAGCGCAAGTATCCGGGCCGACTCCGCGGACGGTAGAGGCGCATTGTGCGCCCTAAGTTCCATGCTGATGAGTGCGTCGACTCGCGTATCGTGGCAGGGGCTCGGCGCCGCGACGCAGACGCGATGACGTCCGAGGATGCTGGCCTTTTGGGTGCAACTGACGACCGTCAGCTCGAGTTCGCGATCGAGTCGGGAAGGGTTATCCTCACGGGTGATCTTCGCTTTGCCGGATATGTCATCGCTCGAATGGAGGCTGGGCTCTCCATTCCAGGAATGATTGTCATCACACCTCGAAAGCCACTCGGTGACGCAATCAGTCTCATTGCACTGATCAATGAATCGCTCGATGCCCGCGAGATGGTGAATCAAGTCGAGTGGGTCTGATGGCAGTCTGACGTTGCCGTCGGCGCAGAACTTCGCGTCATCTCGAGCAAATAAAACTTCAGAACGCTTGACGTTCATCTCGCAACCGGAATAGCCGGAGCCATTCTCACGATCCGTGGGACGCCACGCGACGCCTCCCATCGATTTTACCACTCGCAGCCTTCACCGGCCCCGGCCCGTCATATTTCCGCAACGCTTGCGCGAGCTCTGTCGTCGTCGCTGCTCGCAGCTCCGCCGGTTCTAGCGCCTCCGCTGCGCTCCCCCACGAAAGAACCCAGCGTGTCGCCTCCGTCAGCCCGGAGACATGCGCCTCCACAACGACCGCGCCGTCCGCAAGCTTCGTGATTGACTGGTTGGAAACGAGCGGATACTCGGCCGCCCGCCACGCGACGTTCGGATCGAGCTTGATTCGCACGGTGATCGGCTCGCCTGACCAGGCCTTCACCGAGTGGGCGAAGGCTTCGGCGGGTTTGCGCATGGGTCGGTACGTTGCCGGCTCTTCCGTGAGCTTGGCGTCGTTGATTCGCGCCACTTTGTAGGTTCGTTCGCTGCCTCGTTCGACGCAAAAAGCTCGAACATACGGCTCGCCATCGGCCACGTTGATGAGCAAGGGTTCGATATGGACCGACGTGGCGTCTCCGTTTCTGGAGGCCGCGCGGTATTCGATGCGGGCGCGACGTCCGTAGTGCAGAGCTTGTTCGACCGTTCTCAGGATTTCGGGACGACCCGCGGGCTTATCAGCAAAACGCAAGCTTTGCTGAGCTTCGAGCGGCCGGAGCTTGTCGAGCAACGCGTCGAGCTCGCCAACGAGTGCTGCGCCAGCCAGCGGCTGTAGTTCGTGTCGAGCGAGCCGAAGCGCCGAGATCTGGAGGGCAGTGAAACCCATCGGCGGCAGTTCAGACGAGCGCAAAAACCGATAGCGCACCTCTCCGTTGATTTTTGTTTTGTACAGCGGAACGCCGGCGTCTTCGAGCTGAGTGAGATATCGGTAAAGAGTCGAGCGCGGAATTTCTGCTCTCTCGGCGAGCTGGGCGACCCGCATGCCCGTGCGACTCCCTTGCAATGCGAGCAGCAGCTTCCATTGCTCAGCGAGCATGCGCGTCGCATTCGTCTTTCTTCCACCCCGTTTGGCCACTGGGATCTGCCTCAGGAAATCTACAAGCTAGTCCTGAGCCGAGCGTGCTGGAAATCCTGCACATGCGATGCGTACGGGGAAACGCCTACCGCACGAGAACGGGACAGCGGGCAATAGTCAATTGTTCGGTCCGTCCATCAACCGTCAGCGCGCGTCTTGCAAGAGCTCGGCGACACCACCTCCAATCGTGAAGTGAATGAAAAGCCCAACGACAAGGCGCTGTGCCATCTCGACCGCCTTCGCATAGGTAAGTAGCTGCGGCGCGTACTCGAGCGCTTTCATGGCCCACTGATCGGCACGGCCCGGAAAGCTCTTGTGATCGATGATGACGAATCCTGCCGGCGTCTCGAGTAGTAGATCGATGCTGCCGGAGATGCGGCGCGCACCGTGCTTAGTATCGAGCAGGGCCTGGATCGGAACTTCCCGGTGCCAGATGGCGTCAGGCCAACGACGGGTCACGAAGGCGCGAAGGGCGTCGCTCGCGTCCAGAATAGCGCTGGCTCCGAATGACGCGTCGAGACCGGCGTTGACTAGGATCCGCTCCGCGAGGCTTGAGCGTGCGCCGCTGGAAAGCCCGGGATGATCGGCCGCGAGAAATGCGTGGAGCGTCGTGCCCACGTGATCCCAGTCAGTGCCACGTGTCGACGTGAATGACATGCGGTTCGTGAATCGGGTTGTCCCCGCAACGCGGAGTGCACCGAAGTCCAGAGATTCGGTGGCGGCTCGAGAAGGTGCGACGAAATATCCCGGGATGTTCGCCGTGGATGCGGTCCGTGCGAACCAGAAGCGCTCTTCGCTCTCTGTTGCAGAAGCGATCGGCATGTTTTCGTCAGCGGCTTCGAGCGACCAGATCCGAGCTGGAACTGTGAGCGTTTCGTCACCGGGACCGCGAATACGAAGGGATAGATTGGCGCTGTCCGTGTGCGGGAGGCTCAAGAAAGGCCCGCGTTCGTCCGCAAGCTCATCGAGCCACGCTGTGGACGGCCCTTTCTTGAGTAGAGGCACGCCAAGCACCAGATGGTCGCGCGCGCGCGTGAAGCCAACATAAAGGAGGCGCGTTCGCTCGCGTCCGTCGCGTTCGGCAACCGCGCGACCGACGGGCGAGCCCGCTACGCGTTCAGCCAGTGGAACGTCTCGCTGCTGCCCAAGCGGCCAGGGCCAGTACCGGATCCAGCGACCAGCGAGAGGATTGGCCGCATCAAACTCGGTGCCGTCCGACTCTGGTGCGACCTCGAACGCGTCGCGCTTCCGCTTGCGTCCGAGGCTGCCCAGGATCACGACCGGCCATTCGAGGCCCTTGGCTTTATGGTACGTTGATATCACCACCGCATCTGCGCTTGCGTCGACGTGCTGTTCGTCGGTCGCACGTTCCTCATCGCGCTGGCGAATCACCTGCTGCGTTTCTTCGAAATATCTGAGCAGGCCGGAAAGTGACGCGGCTTCGCGCTGGTAGGAGCACCGTTCCTCGTATGCGCTGGCAAGTGCACGGAGTGCATCGAGGTTCGCGAGCCGCTGTGCTGGATCGGGCCAGCGAATTGCCAAGGCGGGGACATCGAGCACCGCAAGCACGCGGTCCAGCGCTTCGGCGGGCGAAAGCGTCGCGAGCTCCGATCGCAGTTGTTCGAGTCGAAGAACCACAGGTGCCGCGCGCGGAGCGGCCGGAATTGAGGAAAAGGCAGTTGCGTCGTCGGGCTGAGTCTCGGCTGCCTGTTCCAAGCGTCGCGCGCGGATCCGCTCACCGAGCCACTCGTTCTCGGTGAGATCGTGAAAGCCGGTGAGCGCATCGAGCTCCGCTGCAGCGAGCGTGTCGCGTGAGTCGACCAGTACGCTCAACGCCGCGGAAACCAGAGTCCCTTCGGGAGTTCGTAGCAGCCCGACGCGTGGAAGCACGGTCGCGATACCTTTGGCTTTCAGAGCGGCTGCTAATTTTCCTGCGTCCGCATTCGAGTAGACGAGAACGGCGACGTCGCCGGGACGCACCGGTCGCGCTGTCTTTGTGACGCGGTCAAGCACGGGCGTGGCATCAGGCGTGGCCAGCAGTCGGGCGACCCCTTCGGCAAGTGCGGTTTGCTCCTGGCCTTTGAGCCACCAGAGCCCCCATGGCGGCAATCCCGCGAGTTCCTCGATCAGTCCTCGGTCCGCGCTCGTCACAACCTCCTCGGCGGGGAACCCGTGCGCCGCGAAAGCGGCTGCAAACAAGAGCGACGTCGCTTGGACGAGCTCCGGTCGGGAGCGATAGTTCGTGGTCAGGAACTCTCGCTTCCCGCCGCTTGCAGTTGCCCATCGGGTCACTGCGTCCATCAGTTGGGGATCTGCTCCCGCGTACTCGAAAATGCACTGTTTCTGATCGCCCACCCAGACTGAGCGACCGCAGAGCTCGTGTAACTTCATGAACAAGGCAAGCTGAATTGGACTCGTGTCCTGGAACTCATCCACGACGAGCAGCGCGAGCCGGTCGCGGAGCTCGCGAGCGACGTCCTCACTTGCGATCACGTCGAGGGCTCGATCGATCATGTCGACGTAGTCGACGAGGCCGCGTCGTGCCTTCCAATCCGCGTAAGCAATCAGCCCAACTCGCGCGGCCTCGAAAAGCAGTTGAGTTAGCTCGCAAGTCTGCTGCTGAAATAGCGGGTGAACTTCGTACGCGGCGGCAGCTTCACGCACCTCGGCGACGAATTTCACGCCTTCCTTCCCCGGAGTCACCTTCGCAAGCTTCGCCCAACTGCTCCACGTCAAGCGCCCCGCGGCGAGATCTGCTGCCGCCATCCGGAGCTGCTTCAGCGCCTCCGCCGTGTTCTTCTGACCGTCATCGATCCCTTTGATGGCCGGGATCGCCGCCTCGAGCGCGGACGAGAGAGCGACCTCGAGCGCGAGACCGTCGGGCGCTGGCGGCGGCATGAGCGCCATCAATCCCTCCACGGACCGCTGCGCCATATGCGAAAGCGCTTCCGGCTTGATGCGATTGCCGCGAGCCAACGTCATGATGTCGTCGACGGGAGTTACCCAGTCGTTGCGGCTGACGCGCCCGTCCCATTCCAGCTGAAGCGCGAACGCCAACTCTTGAATTTTCGAGCGCAATTCGGGGGAGAGCTCACGCTCGAGCGCGGCCTGCAACAAGGGTCGTCCTTCGTTGCCGGGGACGACGTCCACGGTCGGCGATAAACCTGCGTCGATAGCGAATTCCTTGAGCAGCCGCAGGCAGACGGAATGGACGGTCCCCAGGTAGGCCAAAGGTAGCTGTTGCGCGCGCTCGAACGCGCCGGCTTCCACGAGAGCATGCCGGATGCGCGCCTCGAGCTCCGCTTGCGCTTTGGTGGTGTAGGTGACGCCGACCAACCCCTCGAGCTCGATTGGAGATCCGTCAGTCGGCGCGACAGCGCCGACCACGCTCTGAGTGAGGCGGAATGTTTTGCCACTGCCCGCACTAGCGCTGACGAGTCGAAGCCCGCTCGCTTGGTTAGCTTGCATCGGTCCCCCTCTCCCAGCGGAGCCCACACAAGGTGTCGAACAAGCAGTATTTACAGCTCTCTTTCGGTGAGAGCGCGAAGTGGTCTCCGTAGTGCTCGGTAGCAACGTCGAGGGACGATAGGAGCGGCAGCGAGCGCCGTAGCCCGGTGACTGCGAAGCGCCCGCTCTTGATCACTCGGTCGACGTTCTCGACCGACCTCTCGATCTTCCGCCAAGTATCGTCGAGTTGAGGGCCGTGCACGTCCTCAACGTTCGGGAGCAGGAGCGACGGAAGCCCAAATAGTTTTTGCTGCTTCAGTGAAAAATAGCTCGCATCGGGAACACTCTCGAGATCGCGCGCCGTCGCGTGTGCGAAGACATAGATCGCGAGCTGAAGCGCTTGCCCCTCTCGCAGCAAGTCTCGATAGCTCGAGAGGCCCCACTTCACGTCGATGATTGCTTCAACCGCACCCGGGCCCTCAACCAGCAAATCGATGCGACCCACCAGAGTGAGGCCTCGCCAAGAAGCCTCGAGCTCCCTTTCGACCGCGATGATTCGAAGTTCCGCGCGCTTCAGCAATCGTGCGAGCTCGACCACTGCGTCGACGAGCTGGCGGCGCAGCTGCGAGCGTTCGAATGCCATACCGGCACGCAGGAGAATCGCGCCCTCGGTTCGAAAAAGAGCATCTAGCTCGGTCTCCGCCTGCTCTCGAAAGGGTGACTCAGGCAAGGCAAACGCGTCTTGGTCGTGGAGAACCTCGATCAAACGATGGCCGAGCGTACCGTTCACGATGAAGAGTGGTGGCAGCGCGTGTCCACCCGAGTTCAGCCCTGCGCGATAGCCGAGAGCCCACCGTAGTGGACACCCGAGTAGAGAGGTGAGGCTTAGTGTCGAGAGCTGATCGACGGGAATGACATCCTCCGACGGAACGCTCCACTCGTGAATGCCACCGGGCAGCGAGAGCACCGGTGCCCGGGTAAGCGGCGGACCCACGAACATCGGCCGCGTAGTTTTCGGGATCCGAAGTGTGCCCGCGTCGATGGCGATGAGCTGCCGCGTCGCATCGTCGATCTTGGCGCGTGCAACGATCTCGTCCCAGAGTGGGTGACGACTGAGCCGCTCACCGGCAGACGTATTCGGGGCAACCAATACGACTCGCTCTGTCGCAGCTAGAATCGCCCGACGCCAGCCCACCGCGTGCTGCGATAGTCGTGCTTTCGGGTCCGGGAAGCGCAGGCCGAGCGACAGAAGTGCGGCTAGTTCATGCCTGCGCCACGGAAGAGCAGAATGGCCGGCACCATCGGCCACGAACGACCACCAGATGACGTTGGCGCGCGGGACCTGAAGACAAGCTGCGCGATCGACGTGGTCAATGCGCCCTGCACTCTCGTCGATGAGCTGCGCGACGGTGCCCGAATCGAGAACGAACTCCGCGATGCGTCTCACCTCGACGAGACTTAAAGACGAACGCACGTCACTATCGATCGCCGCTCGCAGCGCGTCAGTCTGCCGAATCGCAGTGAGCACGGTCGCGTCTCCGAGAGCGTTCGGAAGGTAGTGCACGAGCCAACCACGAACTCGCTCGATCACAGACAAAAGCTGCGCCTTAGGCGCGCCTATTTCCGCGTCGTGCCCCGGTTGTTCGAGCCACTCGTGAATGCGTTCGAGCAATTGCGTACGGCGTGCTGCGGCTTGGTCGGGATTTTCGGATTGCCCCTCCGCGACCTCCGCAATGTGGGCTTTTGCACGCTCCCATACCGGGCTGCCGATGCCCGGTGACTCTGTCAGAGCCTTTGCTAGCAGTCCCCCCGACCAACCTGAGAACGGCCCGATTGGCAACGTGATCAGCTCTAGCACACGCTGTGGATCCTTTGGATCGAAGGCGAGTTCGAGTGCAAGCGAGAGCACTTGAAGCGCCGCTCGCCAGGGGCTCACGGAACTCCAGCCTTGTGCGCGCAAGCCATGCGCGGTGAGCGCGTTGTCTAGGACGCCAGCATCCGCCGCGCGAATGATCACTGTCTCAGCAGGCGGAAGCTCGGCCGCGATTGCTGCTGTCACGCATGCGGCCTCCCCGGCCGTTGGAGCGGTCAGCAGAATGAACGAGCCGTCTCCCTGAAGCGCGTCGCTCGGGTTACCTAGCAACGCAGCTTGCACACGGCCAAGGTCGTTTTGCGCGGACGCACCCGGCAGGCTCAGCCGCTGTACCTCGAACCGCGTTCCTGAACGTTCGAGCTCGTTGAATATACTCTGCCACAGCGATGGCCACAGCTCGATCGGTTCGGCAAGCGTCACTTGTTCGTAGACGAGGGACTCTTGATGCGCAAGCGCGTCCGTAACCGCGGCCAACCGATCCACGAAACCGCTCGGCAACGACGGCTCACTCTGATGCTCCAGTTTGACGATGGCTTGGAGTCGCGGGCCGCTGTTCGCGATCGCTTCACCACGCCAGCCAGCTTCCACGAGCGAGTCACGCAGGCGAAGCAGCGCTCGGGCCGTGCCCAGAGCGTCCACTGCAAACGACCGGGAGAAAAAAGCGGTCGGGGATTCAAGCGCGCCCATCCTCGCCGCCCAGCGCGCAATTCGCACGGCTTCAGACACGACGCGCGTCTGAATGCCCAGTCGCAGCTCGAGATCGCGCAGAAGCTCGCGAGCTCCCCAAGTGACCGCTCCGATTTGGCCCATGCCCGGAGCGAGCGCATCCGCCGGAGTGAGCACCGCTCCGCCGAACTCCAATCCGACTAACACACGCATAGTTGCGCCGCTCCCATGGATGCAAGCGCACATCCAAGCATGGTTACCGTCGCCTCCGGGTTGATTGCTCCCATCGCAGGTTCTACCGTCATATCTTCATACCCTAGTCCGCCGCCGTCTCACCATCGCTGAGACAACTCGATCAGGGCGCGCGACACTGCGCACCTGACGAGCGATCTCAGCCAGACCCGCGGCGGACGGAAGCCGAGGAGGAGATCGTGGACGCACTAGTCGATCGAATGGATCAAGATCTGGTATTGGCCGGACGCGCGGAACGAACGCGAGCGATCTACATACATGCCGTGCAGGATTTCGCAGCATTCCGCGGGCAATCACCTGCTTTCCTTGACCAAGAAGACGTTCGCCGATGGGTCACGCACCTATCCAAGCGCCGGCTCAGCGCACCGCGCGTGCGTCAGCATCTAGCTGCATTGAAGTTTCTGTATGCGAAGACATTGGGACGGCCTGACGTAACGTCCTTCTTGTCCTGGCCGAGGGACGCACGGCGCATACCAGTTGTCCTCAGCGCTGGCGAAGTTCGCCAGGTGCTCCGGGCGTTGCATGAACCAAAGTACAGAGTCTTCTTTGCCTTGATCTACGCGACTGGTCTTCGTCTGTTCGAGGCGACACGCCTGGAGACACGAGACATCGACGCGGAACGCGGTCTCATCCATGTTCGACACGCCAAAGGTCGCGATGAACGATTCGTGATGCTAGGAGCTCGCCTGCTCGAGCTTCTCCGGAACTATTGGCGTTTTGCACGGCCTCCGCAGCCGTGGCTCTTCGCGACCGCGCGAGGGACGCCACTAAGCCCCAATGTGGCGAGGAATGCTTTGAAGCAAGCCGCGGCGGAGGCGCAAGTCGAAAAAAGGGTCACGCCGCATGCGCTGCGCCATTCGTTTGCTACGCATCTGCTCGAAGTGGGAACCGATTTAAGGGTGATCCAAGTGTTGCTCGGCCACCGAAGCATTCGGACGACTGCACGCTACGTGCACGTTTCAAATGAATTGGTCGCAGCGACTCGGAGTCCTTTCGATACGCTGTAGAGCGGCCGGTCGACAGCGGAATTCGCCACATTCGGCGTCCTGTCGAAGTTGTGAAACCGCAGCGCGTGCTTGGTCGCCCTGACTCTGGCTCGACGGCCGACTGCACGCCCCACTGCACGTGAAGTGGAGCCCGCCGCTCTCACAAATGACTATTGCGCCCGCTTGCACGCGCGGCGCACCATAACTCGCTTTGCGTTTAACCGCGCACGTCCCGCAATAGTACCCCGCAGCTCACCGCAACATGCGGTTGCGGCGGTGCGCTGGCCGTTGCAAGTCTGGTTGAGTGGGGTCGACCGCCTCAGACATCCTCGATCGAGCAACGCCGGGTGGCGTGCTCTCAGCCTTTTGCGAGGACATTGATGACGCTCGGCTCGAACTGCGGGCAGCCGCAGAAGAGCTTCAGCCGATCCCCACATTGGTCGCGCTGGAATGGACCCACGCCCCCGCACTCGCGTCGGAGCTCGACGAGATCCGCGATGCACTCGCGCGGGCGGCGGCTTCATTGTGGCCTGATTGGTACATCACCGCCGAGCAACGCTTCGAGCGGCAGCGCTTGGCCAGCGCCCCCGTCGCAGGTGTGATCGAGGAAACTGCAAACGCATC
Organism: Polyangiaceae bacterium; assembly: GCA_035485095.1. GTDB lineage: Bacteria > Myxococcota_A > Polyangia > Polyangiales > Polyangiaceae > PMG-095. The sequence goes on from DATHOI010000294.1 coordinate 18,472, forward strand.
CGTGCATCCGTCGGCGAGCTGGCTCAGGGAGGCATGGCGTCGCTGCGCCGCGGGCAAATTGCCGCTTGTGCCGCGCATGACCGCAGCCGAACAGGTGCGGCAGCTTTCTCGCGCGCTCGATCCAACACGCCTGATTTTCGCGATTTCGGTAGAATCGCCGGAGGCGACGCCGGCGCGCGTGCGAGCCGTGGCGCACGCGGCCGAATGGCTGGCATACGAGTCCCAGGCGAAAACGCTGCTGCTCTTGCCTCGGGCTTGGCAAAAGCACCCGGAGCTCGACCACGTGACGTATCAAGCGCTCACGCTCGAGCCGGAGGACCCGATATCGGCGGACGACACTGCTCCTATGTCCATTCGGGCATCCGCGGGCACTGCATCGAGCGCAAGCGAGCCGCTACGCGTGGTCGTCGGGCCCATCATCGGCAAACCTCATCCCGCGAGCGAAGCCGAACAACTTTTGCACCGGTGCCTGATCGCGGATGTCGAGCTTGCGGCGCTTTTCGAATACAACCAGCCGATCACTGTTTACGGCGACAAGCGTTGCACGGTCGACTTGATTTGGCGCGCCGGTGCGTTGGTGATCGAGGTCGACGGAAATGAGCATCGCGGGGAAGCTGCATTCAGCAAGGACCGCGACCGCGACTACCGCGTATTCATGAGTGGGTACACCACGCTACGCGTGACCAACGGCGAAGTGATCAACAACACCGACGGGGTGGTAACCAAGATTCGTCGTGTAGTAAAGCGTCTGCAAACACTGGCAAAGCAGAGGTAAGATGACCCTATCGATCACCCCTAAGCAGGCCCTCTTCCTCTGGCACCTCATCCTCACGGACGGAGCAAGTGATGTCGGAGTGATGTCGAGCAACACGGTGCCAAGGCTGAGCCGGACCGAATGGCAAGCACTGGTCGACGCCGGTTACCTCGACTCTCCGAAACGAGGGCGAGCGACATTCCTCACCGCGACTGACCGGACGTGGAGCTGGGCAGAGCAGGCGGAGCAGGTCGAACTTGCGAAGTTCGACTCAGCTGCGGGTGCTGCAGCGCTCGAGGCGCTCCTGAATCGACTACTCCCGTTGCTGCGCGAGCGGGGCATTGGTTTGGCGGAGCTTTTCGAGAACGACCCGCCTCCAGCTCCTCCTAGTCCGCGCGCGCCCCGCGCCCCACGCAAAAGGTCAGCGTCGAGGGCCGCCCCGCAGAAAAAGGCCAAGGCCAAAAAAGCTCCGGCGAAAAAGAAGTCCAAGACGAAGAAACCCAAGACAAAGAAGGCTAAGCCCGAGAAAGCGAGGAAAGCACCGAAAGCCAAGCCAACGAAAGAGAACCGGCAGAGCGCCACGCGATCCCCCCGCGAGCCGCTTACACCTCCGCCGTCGCTCCCGGAACGAATCGAACAAGCTTGCCTGAAGCTCACCCGAGGCGCGCGGCAAACGCGGGTAACGTTGCGCGATTTGCGCGCACACCTATGGGATGTCGCGCGCGACGACTTGGACCGCGAGCTACTCGCGCTTCAGCGTGACAAAAAGCTCGTGCTCTATCGCGAAGACAACAGCGCCGCACTGCGTCCGGAAGACCATCAAGCAGCGTTGCTCGTCGGCAATGAACCCCGCCATCTCGTACTATTGGAGGCCTGACCATCATGCAAGGCGCGCTCGCGGCACTCCGCAAAGTCAACTTCGATTGGACCGCCCACATCGACCAAATCTGGCGCGATCAGCCGCACGAGACTCAAAGTCTGCAAGCGGACGCTCGGCGTGAGCTCGTCGATCGCTTGGACAATCTGCGGGACCAGACGAGCGATTCGTCGCCGCTTGGACAGCCGTTGCTCGGTCCCGCTGGCTCAGGCAAGACGCACCTGCTCGGCTTCGTGCGCCGGGAGACTCTCGGTCGCGGGATGTATTTCATCCTCGCGGACATGACCGACGTGGGCGATTTCTGGGACACGGTGTTGCTCGGATATTTGCGTTCGCTGCAGCAGCAGCTATCGGACGGCAAGCGCCAGGTCGATCACTGGCTCGTGCGGATGATCGCCAAGTTCGGTCAGGGGGTAAAGAAGAGCGAGGCCATCCCGCAACAGCGACCGCCGGGCTTGATCAACCGCATCGATGAGCTGATCGCCGGCGTGCGCCGGCACCACGCGGAGGTTCAGGAGCATTCGGACGTGCTGCGGGCGCTCGTGCTGTTTGCTTGCGATCACATTGACATCAATGATCTCGGCTACAAATGGCTGCAGAGCGTTGCCATCGACGCCGATGAGTTGAGTTTGTTCGGCTTCCGTCAGCGCGAGCAATCGCCTTCGCGCATCGTGCGTGGCGTATCTTGGCTGTTGTCGCTCACCGCGCCCACGGTGCTTGCACTCGACCAGCTGGATGCAATCGTCGCCGAGCATGAGCTTGCGCGTTCGGAGCCCAACGCCGAGAACCCTTCGGAGCAACAACGGCGCTCGCTGGCCATCATCCAGGGCATTGCTAGCGGTCTGCTCGAGCTGCGCGATCTCTCGCGACGCACGCTGTCGGTTGTTTCCGCGCTCGAAACCACCTGGAACGTGCTCCACGGCCAGGCGGTAGTCAGCATGGGCGATCGCTTCGACAGCAAGCTTTTGCTCAAGCCGGAATCGAGCTCGGCCGCGCTACGCGAGCTGGTTGCGGGCCGCGTGGCACCCGCCTATGAGCAAGCGCAGTTCGCGCCGCCGTATCCGACATATCCGTTTGCAGATGGGTTCTTCGAAAACTACGCGAGCAATACACCGCGCGAACTGCTGAAAGCCTGCGAGGCTCACCGCAAAGCTTGCCGGCGTGCTGAGCAAGTCACCGAAGCGCGCGGTACGGACTCGATTGGACCAGAACCATCTCCCCCGGTCGGCTGGAAAGTCCCAATCGCCGAGAAGGTCGCGGCACTCGTGGCACGCGCCCCGTTTAGCGAGCTTTTGCACGAAGACGCTGAGAGCTGGCAAGATCGGCTGATCGAGGCCGCTTGCGACGCGCTCGTGCTAGAGAACCCAGTCCCCACTAGCGTGCTGGCCACAGTAGACAAAGATTTCATGGGCACGGGTAGCTACGATCCGCTGCACGCACGCGTCCGGTTGGTGCTGACCGATCAGCGTGAACGAGAACTGCATCATTCATTCCGGTTCTTGCAGAAATCCCACCACAGTGCCTTTCTGCCGCGACTCAAAGCCGCACTAACCGCATCGGGCATCGACAAGAACCTCGGATTCCGCGGGCTGTCGATCCTGCGTTCCGGTCCAGTCCCAAAAGGTGCTGTCACTCAAGCGCTGATCGCTGAGTTGCGCGCGCGCGGGGGACATTTGCTCGAACCGAGTGAGGCCGAGCTGGCGATGCTGTTCGCGCTGGCGGAGCTGCTCCACTCCGCTAACGAGACACCGCGCTTCGAACGATGGCTGGCCGAAGAGCGGCCCGTTTCGTCCATGGCTTGCTTCCGCGGCACAGTTGAATCGCTGTTCGGCAGCGTGCAAGACACGAGTGGCTCATCACAACCTAACGCGAGCATTTCGCCGTCGAACGCTGCTATTTCGCAGACCAACGCCGTCCCTCCACAGACCAATCCTTCGCCGTCCAAGCCGCAACCGGCAGCGGTCCTGCCAGAAAAAACTTCCCGCGTGGAGCCTCCGAGGGCTCGCCTCATGCCTTCCACGCTCCCCATCGGCCGGCGCATGGCTGGCGGTGAACTCGGCGAAGAAGTGGGCATCCCACTGTCGATGCTGCCCTATCACACTTGTGTGTTCGCGGGCTCTGGCAGCGGCAAAACCGTATTTCTCAAACGCGTGGTCGAGGAGGCGGCCCTGCTCGGCATTCCGAGCCTGGTACTCGACGGTGCGAACGATCTCTCCCGTCTCGCGTTGCCTTGGCCGGATCGTCCGGAATCGTTCTTGGACAGCGACGTCGAGAAGTCGAGGGACTATTTCGCACGCGCCGAAGTCGTGATTTGGACGCCGGGGGTCTCGAGCGGCAATCCGATCCGCCTCGAGCCGTTGCCCGACTTCACCGCGCACGGCTCCACTTCCGATGAGCGCGCGGCTCAGCTCGACGCGGCGATCGAAATCGCCACCACCAGCATCGCGGACATGATCATCGACGGTAGCGGCGGCACCGCACAGAAGCAGACTGCAATCCTCAAAGCGACGATGCGCTATTTTGCGCGGCGCGCAGGTGGGACGATCCGCGATCTCGCCGCGCTGCTGCGCGAACCCCCTGACGACGTGATCGAGCCTTACGAAAAGGGCGACAAGCTCGCGCGCGACTTGGCCGAGCGGTTGTACGCCCAGATCGAGAACGACCCGTTGATCGGCGGTTCTGGCGCACCGCTCGATCCCGCCGCGCTACTCCGTTCGAGCGACCCGGGCAAGACGCGCGTTTCGGTCGTCAGCTTGATGGGCTTGCCGAACTACGGTCAAAAGCGCCGCTTCGTCGACCAGCTCTCCAGCGCGCTCTTTTCCTGGATCAAGAAGAACCCCGCTCCACCTGGCGGCATTCTGGGACTCTTTGTGATGGACGAGGCCAAAGACTTCGTGCCCGCTGGCAAGAAGGTGCCGGGCAAAGAGAACGTCCAGCGCCTTGCCGCGCAAGCGCGCAAGTACGGGCTCGGCTTGCTGTTTGCGACGCAAGAGCCAAAGAGCATCGAGCACAGCATCGTGTCCAATTGTTCGACGCTGCTTGGCGGCAAGATGAGCTCACCCGCAGCCATCAACGCGCTGGAACAACTGCTCGCGGACAAAGGCACGAGCGCGAACGACGTTGGCAAGCTGCCACGTGGAACCTTCTACTTTGGAACGAGTTCGGAAAAACCGCGCAAGGTCACTACCTCACTCTGTCTCAGCTACCATCCGTCCACTCCTCCGACCGAATCACAGGTGCTCGAACTGGCTCACAAGACCAAGCCCGCAGGTTGAACTTCGCAGCAGGCTCGCCGCCTGGTTCAAAGCATCGGCAACCGTTCGCGTCGCCCATCCCAAACGTGCAGCACGTCGATCCGCTGTTTGCGTTCGTCGCTCACGAAGTACAAGTGACACTTCGTTTTTTCAAGCAGCATGCGTTTGAGCTGCGGTCGCCTGCTCGTCGGGCAGGGCGTGCCGGCGTTGCTGACCGTCTCGAGGTGCTCGACCACTTCCAGCAGCTCCTCGAAGAAGAGCTCGGGGTGATCGGCGTGCGTTCGCCAGTGCGCGTCGATTCGCCTGACGGCCCGCTGCGCGCGCTTCGATAGTTCGACCTTCAAGCGTTCTTGGCTCGAAGCTGTGCCAGGAATTCCCGCGCGCCGATGTGGTCGCCGTTTTCAAAGTCTCGGAAGCCCTCCTCAATGGCTTCCTCAAGCTCTTCGCGGTCCTCGGGAGCCATTTCAGCGAAGGCGTCCGCCACCTTGACCAACTGCAGCTCCACTTCCGTGCCTTCAGGCAGATCGGTGCGCTCGTCGATCACGAATTGGCCGTTCCGCACCTGGGCTTTCAGCGCGTGCATTCCACTATCTTAGCCCGTTTGGTCCCGATTTGCTCGTTCGCAGCCAGGTCCGGCTTTGTGCCTCGACTCGAACCCGACGGATGCCATGCAACGCTGCCCATCCACTGCCCAAACCCCGCCCAACTCCACTCGACTCACGTCGACTCACGAGCACCCGCGGAGAGAGCGATCCGAAGCATTTCGAGCTAAATTTCCGGGCGTTGGTGTGCAAGTTCACGTGCCGCCTAAGGTTATTGCCAACGCTCCTCGAAGGGTTCGAATCCCTCCCTCTCCGCAACAAGTTCTCGATTCGAATTCCGCGGCTGAAACTCCGACGCGACGTGCGGAGGAGGGATTCGCACCTCAGGTACCGAGAGGGGCAACGCGCGTTCCACGAGCTGCATCGACGGAGGGTTCGCACCGAGCCGTGAGGCAACGCGCAGGCGCGAAGCTGGGGCTGAGCGCGATGCAATGCGTGTGAACCCGAGGTCCCGAGGAGTGCAGCCGGCTCGACCGGGTAGGCCGTGACGACCATTAAAAGGGGCTCCACTTCGTCCGGTTCGACAACCACCTCCCACGGACGGGCTCGAAACCGCGTTTCCAAGGCAAAACGGCCGTCTATCACGTCGGAGCGAAAACTCGTCGCACGCTCCACGTTTATCGATCTCGAGAGGGAAGCATTGCTGGTCATACGATGCGGTTCGGAACTTCGGGTCTCCGCTGAGCCGCTTCACGTCTCGCCGAGCCACCAGCGCGGCTTGGCGCGTGGCCCGTACGTCAGTCCGAACTGGTGCATGGCGCGCTCGCGAATGACCTGCACGGCCTCTTCGGGAGAGTCCGTGACGAGCCAGCGCTGCACGTCGGCCTCGTCGATCGTTCCGGCGCTGAGCAGACTCTGGCGGAGGTAGTCGAGGAGTGGAGTCCAGAAGGCTTTGCCCATCAGAATGAAGGGAAATTCCTTCATCTTGCCAGTTTGAATCAGTACCGCGGTCTCGAACACTTCATCCAAAGTGCCAATGCCACCGGGCATGGCGACGAACGCGTACGAGTACTTCTCGAGCAGCATTTTGCGCACGAAGAAATAACGAAACTCGACCCAGCGATCGAGGTACGGGTTCGGCTTTTGCTCGATGGGCAGCGTGATGTTGCTGCCCACGGAGTAGCCACCCGCGTCTTTCGCGCCGCGGTTCGCGGCCTCCATGATGCCCGGGCCACCGCCGGTCATCACGGTGAAGCCAGCCTCCGCGAGCTTGGCCCCCAGCTCACGCGCGAGCACGTAGTACGGGTGATCTTCCTTGAAGCGCGCGGAGCCGAAGACAGTGACGCACGGCCCAACGAAGTGCAGGCAACGAAAGCCCTTCACGCACTCGCCAAAGATGCGCCCGGCCTCCGCCAGCTCGAGCCCACGCGGGCGCGGCCCTTTGAGAAATTGGCGTTCCGCGGGGTCGCGGCTGCCCTTGCCCCAGTGATCGTCGGAATCGGCGTGCGGTGGGTGCTTGATGTCGTAGGTCATGATTTGGTATGGCCAGCGTGAACGCTCAAGCGCGCGCAAAATCCACGAAACCGCGCTCGAAATCGGTATCGACGAGCGTGACGCGTATGCGATCTCCGACATCGAGCCCGTGGTCGCCGCGCACCACTTTCCCTTCCGCCGCTGGGTGCGCGATACGAACCCAGGTGCCTTTGGATGAAGCGCCCGTGACGATCGCATCGAACTGTTGGCCCACGCGAGACGACAAGAGCAGCGCCGCGACCGATTTACGCACGCGGCGCTCCACTTTCGTGGCGTTGTCTTCTTGCTCGGTGCAATGCACCGCTAGCGCGTTGAGCTCATTGGTCGAGTACGGCGCGGCCTGACCCGAGAGCGCAGCCTTGAGCAAGCGCTGCGTGATCAGATCCGGAAAGCGACGATTCGGCGCGGTCGAGTGCGTGTAATCTTTGAGCGCGAGCCCGAAATGCCCAAGCGCTCTGCGGCCCGGTAGATCCAGCACGTATTCTCCTCTGCCCAGCAACTTCACGACTGACAGCGAGAGATCCGCAAACTTTTCCGGTGCCGCTTCGCGTCGCTTCATCAGAAACGCCTCGAGCGCCTCGTTCGATGGATCGGCTTGCAGGGTTTCACCCGTCGACTCCGCCAATGCCACGATTTTCGCCCAACGCTCGGGCGAGCGCAGCACGCGCCGAAGCGAAGGAAACCCCTTGCTGTCGAGGAAGCGCGCGGTCACCCCGTTGGCAGCGATCATGAAATCCTCGATCAGATCTTTGGCGCGGTTACGCCCTTCCGGCACGAGATCGGCGACCTTGCCGTCGTCGAAGACCGCGCGCGCCTCGAGCGTCTCGAGCGTGAGCGCGCCATGTTCGAAACGCAGGGTTCTGAGCTGTTGCGCGACTCGGTCTTGAAGCCGCAATTGCTCGTCGATTCCGGGCACGGCCAGCACGGGCGCGGGCGCGGGTGCGCTACCGTCGAGCCATGCGGCGACGCTATTGTAAGCGAGCTTAGCGTGGTTTCGCACGAGCGCGCGATACACGTCAGAGTCCGCGATTGAGCCATCTGCACGCACGACGATCTCGACGACCATGGCCAGACGGTCCACGCCTTCGCCGAGAGACGTGAGGTCCGTCGAAAGTTGCTCCGGGAGCATCGGAAAGATCTGCGCGGCCGTGTACACCGAGGTCGTGTTCGTGCGCGCGTGATCGTCAATCGCCGAGTCCTTTTTGACGAGAGCATCGACGTCCGCGATGGCCACGAAGATCTTGACCGCGCCGCCTGTGAGCGATTCTGCGACCGAGAGCTGATCGAGATCGCGCGAGTCGTCGTTGTCGATCGACGCCCACAGCAGCTGGCGCAGGTCTTTGAGCGCCTCGCTCGGCGCGCTCGGCGCAGCGCCCGCCTTGACGATGGTCGCCGTTTCATCGAGCGCCGAGCTCGAGAAATCGGGAGCTAGTCCGCGATCCATCATCGCGCGACGTGCCACGCTTCGAAGATCGATTTTGCCGGGATGGTGACGCGCGTTGTGCGGAGCGTGGTCGTTCATCAGTTGCTTGGAATACCACGCCGCCGCGTAGTCTCGTGCAGGGAACCAGAAGTGAGGCTGGACGCAGCCCTGTGACGGCTCTAGGCGACGGGCGTGTCAGCTGCGCTTCGAGATATCGGTCTC
>DATHOI010000295.1:0-4268 GCA_035485095.1 Polyangiaceae bacterium
TGCCAACGAATACCAACTCAGATCACCGATCTCCGGCGTAGTCGTCGAACGCAACGTCGCGGTCGGCACGGAGGTTCACGTCGACCAAGACAAGCCGCTGATCACGATTGCCGATCTTTCCACGCTGTGGGTGATGGCCGATGTCTACGAGCAAGACGTGTCGCGAATTCACGTCGGTGACGAAGCGCACGTGCACGTGCCCGCGTTCCCGGACCGCGATCAAGTCGGGCACATCACGTACATCGGAAATACCATCGACCCCGTGACGCGCGTTGCCGTCGCGCGCATCGAGATCCCGAATCCGGACTCCAGTCTGCGACCGGGCATGTTCGCGAACGTACAGGTCGAAGGCCTGTCCGACGGCGCGGTGGACGTACCCATCGCAGCAGTGCTGGCTCGACGCGACCAATTCTTCGTCTTCACCAAGAACCCGAACGGCACTTTTGCAGAGCGCGAAGTGCGACCCGGGGAACAGCACGGTCAGCACATCCAAATTCTATCGGGACTCGCTCCGGGCGACCCGGTGGTAACGGAAGGTGCGATCTTGCTCGACGCCGAAGCCAACGAAGCGCTCTAGCACCGACCCGTAAGAAGTGTTCAACGCGTGAGCTGCGATCGTCGCGGCTGCGTGCTTGCGTCAGTCCATTGTTCGCCCGAAAACAGACATGATTCACCGTATCGTCGAGTTTGCACTCAAACAGCGACTCGTCATCCTCGTTGCAGCGCTCGTCCTGGTTTTGCTGGGGATCAATGCGCTCAGCAATCTGCCCATCGAGGCCTACCCCGATGTCGCCGACACCTGGGTGCAAATTATCACGCAATGGCCGGGACACGCTGGCGAAGAAGTCGAGCGGCAGATCACCGTTCCAACCGAGCGCGTGATGAACGGTGTGCCCAAGCAAAGCGCGATTCGCTCGACCTCCATCGCAGGGTTGTCGGTCGTTACTTTGATCTTCGAGGACGGCACGGACAACTACTTCGCCCGGCAACAAGTGCTCGAACGGCTCGGTCAGATCGATTTACCCGATGGCGTGAGCCCCGCCTTGGGGCCACTGGCGAGCCCGGTCGGCGAGATTTTGCGCTACCGCTTGGTGAACTGCGCGCAAACCAAAGCCCCCGAATGCCGCAGCGAAGACAACGACGTACCGCCGCGTTCGCTGAATGACGTGAAAGACCTCGAGGAATGGGTCGTGGAGCGCGAGCTCCTCGCGACTCCCGGTGTCGCGGACGTGAGCAGCTTCGGCGGCACGGTCAAACAGTACCAAGTGCTGGTCGACCCATCGAAGCTCGCCGCGCGCGGCTTGACGTTGGCCGATGTCGAAACGGCACTTGGCGCCGCCAACGGCAACGCGGGGGGCGGCGTGATTGCGTACGGCCCGGAGTCGCTGAACGTGCGCGGGATCGGCTTGCTGCGTCCGGAGCAGATCGCGGCGATACCGATTACGGTCCACGACGGTACGGCCATCCGCGTGCGCGACGTGGCCTCGGTGCAAGTCGGTTACCAGCCGCGCTTGGGGCGCGTGTCCGTCAACGCCGACACCGACGTCGTCGCCGCAACGATCTTGCTGCGCAAGGGCGAGCAAGCGCAAACGGTGCTCGAGCAAGTACACACTCGGATCGACGACTTGAACCGTCGCATCTTGCCACGTGGTGTGAAGCTCAGCCCGTACCACGACCGCACCGATCTGATGCACCTGACGACACACACGGTGCGTGAGAACCTGCTCGTGGGCGTCGCGCTCGTAACATTGATCTTGTTCGCGTTCTTGGGCAATGCGCGGGCCGCGCTGATCGTCGCGGTGACGATCCCGCTGTCGCTCTTGATCGCGTTCATCTTGATGGATCGCGCCAAAATCCCAGCTAATTTGCTGTCGATTGGCGCGGTGGATTTCGGCATGATCGTCGACGGCTCGATCGTGATGGTGGAAAATATTTTCCGCATCGTCACGCACAAGCAGGAGCGGGGTGAGAGCTTCGACCTGCGCACGGTGGTACTGGCAGCGGCCCGCGAAGTCGCGCGGCCCATCGTGTTTGCGATCGGCATCATCATCACGGCCTATCTACCAATCTTCACCCTCGAGCGTGTAGAAGGGAAATTGTTCCGACCCATGGCTTGGACGGTCGGCTTCGCGCTGATCGGCGCGCTGCTCTTGGCGATCACCGTCGTGCCGGTGCTCACGACCTACCTGTTCAAGACTCGACTGAAGGAATTTCACAATCCAGTCTTGGAGCTCGTGCGCAAGGTGTATCTCCCGAGCTTGGCACGAGCCATCCGCCGACCGAGAGTCGCCTTCGCGGTCGCCGGTTTGCTCGTCCTGGCCGACCTGTTCATGGTGCGCTCGATCGGTAGCGAATTTCTGCCGCACCTCGACGAGGGCGCGATTTGGATGCGCGCGTCCATGCCCGCGAACATTTCGCTCGCTGAAGCCGAAACGCTCGTGGACGGCGTGCACGCAGGCGCTCGAAACGTCACCGGCATCCGCGATATTTTGCGAAAATACCCGGAAATTAGCACCAGCTCGGCCCAGATCGGCAGGCCCGACGACGGCACCGATCCGACTGGCTTCTACAACGCCGAATTTCTGATGGTGCTGACAGATCGCGCCACCTGGCGGCCAGAGTTCCACAAAAACAAAGACGACTTGATCGCCGCCATCAATCGAGACGTGAGCGCCATTCCCGGCATCGTGCTCGGTTTCTCACAGCCGATCTCGGACAACGTGGAAGAGGCGCTGACCGGCGTCAAAGGCCAGCTCGCCGTCAAAATCTCGGGCGATGACCTGAACGCCCTCGACGACTTGGCCAGCCAAATCGCGCACAGCATCAAACAGGTTCCGGGCGTCGTCGATCTCGGGATCTTCCGCGAGCTGGGTCAGGGCAACTTGCACATCGAAATTCAGCGCGAGCGCGCCGAGCGCTACGGGCTCAGCGTCGCCGACGTCGAACGAACGATCGAGACGGGTATCGGAGGCCGCGTCGAGACTCAAATCGTAGAGGGCGAGCGCCGGCACGATTTAGTGCTGCGTTACGACTCGGTCGATCGCGACAGCGTCGACGCCGTGCGCCGGCTGCTCATCCCCGTCGCCGACGGACACACGGTGCCGCTCGGACAGGTCGCCGACATCTCGATTGTCGGCGGCGTGTCGAAGATCTTCCGCGAGGAAAATCGCCGTTATATTGCCGTAAAATTCGGGGTTCGAGACCGCGACCTCGGCTCGACCGTGGCTGACGCACAGGCGCTCGTCCAGAAGAACGTGCACGTTCCAGCCGGCTACGAGGTGTCGTGGGGCGGTGAATTCGAGAGCGCGCGGCGCGCGGGCAAGCGGCTGGCAATCGTCATCCCAGCGACCTTCGTTTTGATCTTCGTGCTCCTGTTTGGGATGTTCGCTCGGCCGCGTGAGGCCCTGTTGATCTTGGGCAACGTGCTGTTGACCTCGCCGGTCGGCGGGCTCGCCGCGCTGCTCGTCACGCACACCAATTTCTCGGTCAGCTCGGGGGTTGGTTTTTTGGCTCTCTTCGGCGTGTCGGTGCAAACGGGCGTGATTCTCGTCGCGTACATCAATGAGCTGAGAGCCGAGGGCGTGGAGCTGAACCAAGCCATCGAGCGCGCCGCGGATCTGCGACTTCGTCCGATCATGATGACGGCGCTCGTCGCCACGCTCGGCTTGTTGCCCGCCGCCATCAGCTCGGGCATCGGTTCGGATTCGCAGAAACCGCTGGCCATCGTCGTGGTCGGCGGCTTGGTGTCGTCGCTGGCGTTGTCGCTCTTCCTCTTGCCTATGCTGTACCGGCTGTTTCCGCCCCCCGTGCGTGTCACCGTTCCCAACCCAACCGCTGCGCCCGTCGCGTCCGAGGCAGACGCGAGCCTTGCGTCGATACGCGCAGAAGGCCTGGCCTAAATTTCATGCAAAATCCCGTGCAAAAGCTAGCTTTTCGCGGCACCCTCGCCGCAACTCTGGCAGTTCTGTGTGTGGCCAGCGGCGCGGCGGCGCAAGAAAAACAAGCCAGTCCCGCACCCGCACCCGCACCCGCACCCGCTCCAACCACGGAAGATGCGCTGTTCGAGCGCTGGCTCAACAAGGGGCGCGAGCTCGATTCGTTGCGCTCGAAGATCGGCGCCGCCCGCTTCGACATCGTGACGGCGTCCGTCTGGCCCAATCCGCAGCTGAGCCTCTCGGGCAGTTATCTCCTGACGGGCTCGCCCGCGAACGGCATCAGCAGTTTTAGCCCGGAGCTGACGTTTGCGGTGCCGATATTCGGTCAGATCG
>DATHOI010000296.1:0-2406 GCA_035485095.1 Polyangiaceae bacterium
GCGTCTGTGGACAGCCGCCCTCGAGCAAACTCGGGGGCGTTCACCGGCTTCTTTCGAGCAATGGTTCTCGAGCGTCCAGTATGACGGCTTCGAGACTGGCCTGCTCAGTCTGACCGCGCGCGACGAGTTCGTGCGTGATTGGGTCAAGGCGCACTTCCTGCCGGACCTATTGAGCCACCTCGCTCGCCTGTCGGGTGAGTCCAATCCGGCCAGCTTGCGCGTGAAGTGGAACATTTCCAATCGTCTGGATCGACCCGTGTGCCAACCGCGCCGGCGCAACTCCGACGCGCCAGCAGCTCCGGCGGCCACCCTCACGGGCGGGCGTGCGCGCTCGGAACGGCCTTCCCGCTATTCGAAGGCGCAGCTCACCGCTGCGTTGAACCCGAAGCACACCTTCCCGAACTTCGTCGTGGGCCCCTCGAATGAGCTGGCGCACGCGGCAGCCTTCGCCTCGGCCGGGGGCGGCGGTCCGCGTTACAATCCGCTCTTCATCGCGGGCGGGACCGGGCTCGGCAAGACGCACTTGATGCACGCCATCGCGCACAAGGTGCTCGATGAACGTCCGGATTCGCGCATCGTGTACGTGTCGGCCGAACATTTCACGAACGAGTTCATCGAAGCCCTGCAGCACCACAAGATGGACGAATTCCGAGCGCGCTATCGCACCGACTGCGATCTGCTCTTGGTCGACGACATCCAGTTCCTGGCCGGTCGCGAGCAAACTCAGGAAGAATTTTTCCATACCTTCAACGCGCTGCACGACGCGGATCGCCCGATCATCGTCACGAGCGACAAATATCCGCAGCAGCTTCAGCGCATGCCGGAACGGCTGGTGTCGCGCTTCACGTCTGGTTTGGTGGCAGACATCCAGACCCCGCAGCTCGAGACGCGCGTGGCGATCGTACGGAAAAAGGCCGAATTGGAGGGCATCGAGCTGTCCGACGAGGTCGCGGTGATGCTCGCGCAAAACGTACAGAGCAACGTCCGTGAGCTGGAGGGCGCGCTGATTCGCTTGGCGGCCAAATCGTCCCTCACCGGTCGGCACATCGACGAAGAGTTCGCGCTGCAAGAGCTGTCACTCGTGTCACCACGCCGTCCCGAGCTGATGAGCGTCGAAGACATTCAGCGCGCGGTGTGCAATCACTTCCGGCTTTCGAACTCCGACTTGCTCAGCAAGGATCGCCACAAGAGCGTCGCCTTCGCGCGCCAAGTCGCGATGTACCTGTGCCGCCAGCGGCTGAAGTGCAGCTTCCCCGAGCTCGGCCGCGCCTTCGGCAATCGCGATCACACGACCGTGATGAGCGCCGTGCGGCGTGTCGAAGCGCTGCGCCAGCGCGACCCGCAGGTGAACGCGCATTTGGAAGCGATCGAGCAGCGCTTGGCCTCTTCCGAGGACTGAGTGTGTTCGTCGGAGCGCGCCGCCGAAGGCTGCGCCGCCCTCCGCCGTGGCGCGTGACCATCACTCGAGCAGCGATCAGCGTCGAAACGCGCCCGGCCGCGCGCGATCTAGAGCGCTGAGCTCGGATGCTCGCCGACCGCCGAACCCTTGGGGCTTGGCGTGGGCAATGGCGCCGTGGCAACGGGCGGTAGGGGCACTGGCAACACGACGTGACTTTCTGGCAATGCGCCCATGGTTAGCCCAATGCGCACCGCGACGGCGTCGATCACCTCACCCGCGCCGACACCGAGCGGTGCGCCATACGCGAATTCGCTGCGTGAGCGCGAGGCAACCTGTTCGCCGGCCAGAGTGTGACCGTCCCGCTCGACGCGCCAGGAGCCGCGCGCGCCCGCCGACCAGCCCGGGCCGCTGGCGTCCGGAGGGAGAGCTTCGAGACCAAGGCTGACGTGCAGCACGTAGTCGCCGGGCCGATGCTCGCCGCTGCCGAACTCGATGCTCGGAAAGCTCGTCCAAAGTGAGCGACCGAGGGCTGCGCCGAGCTCGCTGCGCAGGCTCTCGAAGCACAGGACGCGCGCGTCCCCGGGCGCGACGCAGGTATTTTCAGGCACATTGTCCGATAAATCGAGCCACAGGCGGGTCGAGTGCAGGACCTGCGACGAGAGCGGGGGCAGCTCGGCCGAGTGAATCGGCGCGTGGTGCTCGAAGCCGCAGCCGGCAGACAGAAGCAGGACGGTACCGATAAAGGGCCGAGAAACATTGAAAATCATCGTTTTGAAACGATATCGGAAGGCCCCCCGGCACCGGCAAGTTTCAGGCGTAGGTCGCCAACCTGGCACGCCCGAGCCGCCTGTTCGAAACCTGACAAAAGGAGAATCGTTAGATAGATTCGTGGAAACCAAGAAAAGAAAGGCCACCGGATGGCTTCGTTACGCCACGTCCACCAAATCATGAATGAGCGCAGGCCTGTCGTGCTTGCCGACGGTCGCACTGGCAAGATCATGCGCGTC
>DATHOI010000297.1:0-2345 GCA_035485095.1 Polyangiaceae bacterium
CTGCAGGTCCCGCGTCCGCGTTGTTGCTCGATTTGTCCGACGAGCTGCAGCTCGCGTTGACGAGCAGAGCACTGGCTGCGGCGAGCAGCAGGACACTGAATGGCTTCATGGCTGAGCTCCGTGGCGTCTTTCGCGCGCCCCTTCGGCGCGTCACCACGAGTAGAGCTCTCGCCGCGCTCCGTAAAGCGCAAATCGCCCGCTGCGGCAACGTGTCGCGGCCCGGAAATCCGAGAAAGAATTGAGCCGATTTCGGGGCGCGATTCCTCGAGCCTATTGCGGACTTACCAGCCGGTGTCGCCCGCGCCGCGGCTCATGTTGAACGCGCCCTTCGATTCGTCGTCCAAACCGCCGTTACTGACGGTGACATTGGTGGCCGACCCGTTGCCGTTGGCGTTGGCGTTGAATTGCAGGCCCGACGTACCGGAGCCCGTGATGGCTACCGTGTCGAGAGTCAGATTGGTGATCGCGTAGCCACCCCAAACTTGGATGCCCGAGTAGGTGGAGTCCGAGATCTGCATGTTCTTGACCAGGAACCCGCTCATCGGGCCTTGTGAGGCATAGAACTTGAGCGCGCCTTGGCCGTCGCCGTAGTCGAAGCCGCCGTCACGCTCCAACGTGTTGCGTTGGATCGAGGTCGTGCCGCCAAACGGAGTCGAGCTGAACTGCTGGGACACCAAAATGCCTGGGTATTGCACGGTATCCGAGCAGATGTTGTCTTCAACCTGGGTGCCCGTCCCGCCGTAGATGCCGAAGCAATTGGCCAGCCAGGGTGCCTGAACGGTATTGAAGTGGAAGGCGTTGTTCGTATTGCTGGGCTGTCCGCTCGGTGACCACGAGGCCATCGAGTCGTCGCCCGTGTTGCGGAAGTGCGACCCTTCGACGGTCGAGTTGCTGGTGCCGCCGTAGAAATTGACGCCATCCGCGAACAGGTTTCTGACGCGACAATTCTTGATGTCGAGCCCATTGGCGCCCGGCCCGACCCAGTACCCGGTCTTGCTGTGCTCCATCCAGATGTTCGTCAAGCTCGAGCCGCTGCCAGTGGGGCCGCTAAAGTTGCTGTCCGGCGCGTTGTCGTCGCGCAGCACCGTGTCGCCGAAGACCGAGAAGTCCGAATATTTGCAGTTGCTGCCGTAGCAATTCAGATCCGCCTTGGCGCCGTACAGAGTCGTGTACCACATGCCCGCACCGGCGATCGTGATGCTGTCCACGTTGAGCCCTGCCGTGTCCTGCGCGCTGGCAGTGCTGAAGACGTTGAACGTGCCCTGCGGAATGTAGAGCCCGCGATTCAAAGCTTTGGCTTTGTCGATGCAGGTTTGGAGCGCAGCGCGGTTGTCGTTGTTGGTGTTCGGAGTGGCGCCGCAATCGGTGACCGCTGAAATGAAACCTGCGGGCTGGGGCAGCGGCGGCGGGACCTCTTCCAGATCGATCAGATCGATCACGTAGTAGGATGCGCTGTCGTCGGCGTCCTTCTGTACGGCGACCGTGCTGCCCGCCGGGAACTCGCCAATCAGGGCGCGCGCGTCGTCGTAGAAGTGATGCGGATTGCCGTCGCCGGGGTTGTTCGAGCTGGGCGAGATGGTCGTGCCGTACGTCCAAGACCAGCGTGAAGTGACGTTCAGCTTTTGCTTGAACGTGCCGTTGACGTACACGCTGAGCGTCGACGCCATACCTTGACCGTCCGCGCTGTCGGGTACCGACAGGCGCACGACGATCGAGTTCGCAGGGTTCATGCTCGTGACTTTGACGTACTGTCCCGTCGCGTTGAGCTGGACCGCTTTGCGATTCGAGGACTCTGCCGCGACGTCGTTGGAGGCTGCAGTCTTGCGACTCGGACCGAGCACCGTGCCGTTCGTGGCCGAGTCTTCGGCCTCGTATTCGAGGTAGGTGAGGGTGGCGCCGCGCGTCGCGGGCGGAAAAACCACGACTGGCGGCGCGCCGCCGCTGCCCGCCGTACTCGCGCCAGCGCTGCCAGCCGCGGGGTTGCCGCTGCCGCCGCTGGAGCTTTGGCTGCCGCCGGCGCTCGCGCCGGCTCCGGGGCTCGCCCCAGCCGAGTCGTTGCCCGTGCCACCTTGACCGGTTTGAGTGCTCGAGCCGCCGGCGCTCGTGCCCGAGCCAACGCTCGTACTCGCGCCGCTCGTCGCGTCGGCGTTGCTCGTGTTGCCGTCAACGCAACCGAGCAACAAACCCAGACTCAGAGCGCACGCGAAGGAGGCTGCGCTAGTCCGCAATGCGTGGGCGAGCCGGGGCACTTGTCGGCGTGATGGATGCATCTCGACGTCACCTGGTGGCGCTTCTCGATGGCGCCTTAAGCATTACTGCTGCGGAGTGGGGGGCGGCCCGATGCA
>DATHOI010000298.1:0-7575 GCA_035485095.1 Polyangiaceae bacterium
AGAGTCGCTGCGAGGTACGGCGCTCTCGGGCGCCTCCGCGCTCACCCTCCCGGGCTCAAATCCCGTCGGTTGGTGGGCGCGTGAGGTGCACTTTGCCCTCCAAGCGAGGACTGACCCAGACCTTGTTGTTCTTGTCGACGATGACCACGCCCACGCCCGGCGAGGCCTCGACGAGCTTGAGGCCTGCCTCGGGACCCAGGATGAACACCGCGTCGTCGATCGCGTCGGCGGTGGTCGCATCTTCCGCCCAGACCGTCACGCTGCGACTCGCGGTGGCGGGGTAGCCGGTGTGTGGATCGATGATGTGGTGGTAGCGCCGATTGCCGATCACGTACGAGCGCGCGTAGTCGCCTGCGGTCGAGAAAGCGTGATCGCTGAGCTCGATGCTGGCGAAGAACGCGCCTTGCGGTCCGCGTGGATCTTGAATGCCGCTCACCCAGGGCGAGCCGTCCGGCTTTTTGCCGGACCCGAATAGATCCCCACCTGCTTGAACCAAAAAATCTCGAATGTTCGCGCGCTTCAAGACAGCAGCTGCGCTATCCACGATGTAGCCCTTGGCAATGCCGCCCAGGCCGATCTTGTGACCCTTCGGGATGCGCACCGCGTGCTGTGCCGGATCGAGCTCGACCGTGCGGTAGTCGACTAGCTTCCGGCGCTTCTCGATTTCGGCTTTGGTGGGCACCTTTGGCTGTGCGTCGGCGGCGCTGCCAAATTTCCAAATGTCGCTCATGGCCTGGAAAGTGATGTCGAACGCGCCGCCTGATGCCTTGCCTTCCTCGAGCGCGCGAGAAATGACGCTGTACGTCTCCGGACCGACGGGGACCCATTGCTCTGGGTTCAGGTTTATTTTCCCGACCTCGCTGTCGTCACGCCACTCACTCATCAAGCCTTCGAGCCGTCGCATCTCCGCGAGTGCCTGCGTGATCGCGGTCTTGATCTGCGCGGCGTCCGCTTGCGGATTCGTGTACGCGATGAAGTGCACGTTCGTGCCCATCGCTACGTCCTGAAAATCGATCTTCTCGGGTTCGCCGACCAGCTTTGCGTCTGCGCTCGCGCTCGGGGCAGCGTTCGGTACGGGCTCGCTGAGCGACGACGCCCCCGATGCCAACGCCGAGCCGACTGGACTCGTGCGCGCAGCGTCACCCAACTCAGGTGCTCGGTCTGCCGCTTTCGGGTTGCACGCGTAAGTTAGGCCGAGCACTACGACGAGCGCGCAATGGCCGCGATATTGCGCAGGTTTTCGGCACAGTCCAACAGAGCCACTCATCTCTGAGCTATGCTCTTAGCATGGCGCTCGATCGTAAGGCACTGGACCTGTGCGTGGACGAGCTCGGCGCAGAGCTGTCGGCGCTGTCGCGCCGGATTCATGCGCACCCCGAGCTGTGCTTCGAGGAACGGCAAGCGAGTGCCTGGCTCGGTGAGTGCCTCGAACAGAAACTCGGCGCGAGCGTGGAGCGCGGCGTGGGCGGCCTTTCGACCGCCTTTCGTGCGCGCGTCGGTCGTGGCTCGCCGAAAATCGCGATTTTAGCTGAATACGACGCATTGCCCGAAATCGGTCACGCCTGTGGTCACAATCTGATCGCGGGCAGCGCGGTCGGTGCCTTCTTGGCGCTCGCACAGCAAGCCGCGCACTTCGAAGGCTCGGTCGAGATCATCGGCACGCCCGCGGAAGAAGGCGGCGGGGGTAAGATCAAGCTGCTCGAAGCGGGTGTCTTTCAAGGCGTCGACGCGGCGATGATGTTTCACCCGTTCGATCGCGATATTTTGGCGCATCCCGCGCTGTGCAGTATGCGCATCGCCATGACGTACCAGGGGGTTCCCGCGCACGCCGCGGCGGCGCCGTTCGCTGGCAAGAGCGCCCTCACGGCATGCATGGAAACCTTCCGTCTGATTGATTCCCAACGCGTACACTTTCGGGACGGCGTGCGTGTGCACGGCATCATCACGAACGGCGGCCAAGCCGTGAACGTGATCGTCGAGCACGCGGCCTCGGAATTCACCTTGCGCGCGACGACCTCGGCGGAGCTCGAGCGCGTAAAGGAGATCGTGCTGCGCTGCGCGCGAGGCGCTGCCTTAGCGGGTGACGTGACCGTGTCGTTCGAAGAGAAGCGCGGTTATCGCGAGATGCAAAACAATCTGGTGATGGCGCGCCGCTTCGGCGTCGCGCTCGAGGCGCTCGGGCGCAACGCCCGTGAAACGGACGCTCGCGTGGGCGCCGGCTCCACGGACATGGGCGACCTAAGCCTGCATTTGCCGTCGATTCATCCGTACCTCGCGATTTGCGATGAGGGCGAATCTCTGTGCCACGAGCACCGTTTCGCAGACTGCGCGGCCAGTGATCGCGGGATGTCGACCATGCTCGTCGCGGCCAAGGCGCTCGCCCGCACGGCGCTGGATCTCTTGGAGGATCCCAAGCTGCTCGGTGAAGTGCGACGCGAGTTCGAAGCGGCACGCGGCTAGAGCGCTCGCTCGGGGCTTGGATTGTCATGGCGCGCGGACGGAAGTAGTGTCCAGCGCCATGCAGACTTGCTCCTTTGCTGGCTCGGTATTCGCCGCTTCCGTCGTGCTCGCCCTAACGGCTGGGGCTTGTGGCTCTGGCGCACAGGCGACGCCACCGGTCGAACCTCCGACCGCGGATAGTGCGGCTCCGCCTGCGACGTCGAGCGCAGCGCCGACCCCTGAATCGGCCAAGCCCGCGTCGGCCGGTGATGGCGCTGCCAGCGCGGACGCACCCAAGGCAGAAGCGAAAACCGAGCCCGACCCGAACGCGCCTCGCGACGTGACGTACGTCGTTACGCCCGAGGGCCTCAAGATCACGGTCGCGGGCGTAAAGTTCTTGGCCAGCACCGTTGCCGAGCAGACGGGCGGCGGCTGGGGCGTGAAGGTGAGCGTCGACGCAACCGCTGACGACGGTAAGGCGCACTCGCTCACCAAGCCGAAGGCAGGTCCGTTGGCGTTTGCGGGCTCGGTGCTGCGCAAGGGCAAGTCAGAGGCGGAGCGCTTCGGGGATGAACGCGCGGGCGACGGCGAAGAGGCCGTTCAAGGCGACAAACCGGTCAAGCTCAGCCGCAACTGGCCGCTCAAAGGCGTTCGAGCGCTGGCCATCGGTGACGCGCTCGATTTGCAAGTCGGCCTGTGGGGACTGGGTGACACCGCTGACTCGCGTCGCCCAGTCAAACAGTTCTTTCACGTCCGCATGCAGGTCGATAAAGGCAAGCCCAAGGCGATCGTCGAGCCTCCCGCGTCAGCGTCCGGGAAATAGCTCGTACATGCCGCGCGCTGAGCGCCAGAGCCGCAGCCATCCGCGCCGTGCGTCTGAGCGCAGCGTGTGCGAGTCGCAGCGCGTCTGAGCCGCAACACGTCTGAGCGCAGCGCGTGCGAGTCGCAGCGCGTCTGAACTGAGCTCCGGCTCGATCTGCCGCGGGGCAGCCATTTCATTTCAAATCTGAAGTTCAAACTTCAACTTTGTTTTGCAGTCACGCAGCGCCCGCGCCGTCCGCGCCCGCGCCGCCTGCGCCCGCTCCGAACTCCGATTTGGGGGCAAGGCGGCTTGCCAGGGTCGGATCGCGACTCTTCTGCGACGCGAAAGCGCCCACGCCCCCATGCTGGAGTGCGTCCGTGCGTTAGCGGCCCTGAAATTGCGGCTTTCGCTTTTCGGCGAAGGCGAGCAGCGCCTCCTCGCGATCGAAGCTGACGAGGCAGTGCTCATACTGCTCGCGCTCGAAGGCGAGGCCTTGGTCGAGCGGCAGGCGCGCCGCGGCGCGCACCGCATGCAGCGCGGCGCGTTGCGCGATCGGAGCGCCGTCAGCCAGTGGAATCAGCCACTTCAGCGTCGCTTCGAGCACTGACTCCTCCTCGGGCACGAGTCGATTGATCAGGCCTAAAATCAGGGCTTCTTGCGCACTGACGCGGCGCGCGGTGAGCACGAGATCGAGCGCCCGCGCTGGACCTATCAGTCGTGGCAGCCGCTGCGTACCGCCCGCACCTGGAATGATCGCGAGCCCGGTCTCCGGTAAACCGAGCGTGGCATGTTCGGTCATGCTGCGCAGATCGCAGGCCAGCGCTAGCTCCAAGCCGCCACCCACGGCGACACCGTTGATCGCCGCGACGGTCGGAAAATCGGAGCTCGAGAGCCAGTCGAGCTCACTCTGATACAGGCTCAGCACCTCGCGCACTTGTTCGCGCGACATGCCCTGACGCTCCTTCAAGTCTGCGCCAGCGCAAAACGCCTTGTCTCCGGCGCCGGTGAGCACGCAGGCACGCACGTTGGCTTCGCCTCTTAGCTCGCGGCCGATCGCGCCGAGGCGCGTGACCGTGGCGCGCGACAGCGCGTTCATACGATCGGGCCGATCGATGGTCACGATGGCGATCGTGCCGCGTCGCTCGAGGCGGACCAGCTCTGCTTCCGTGTCAGTCATGCCCGGCCTTTGCGCGGGCGTTTGGCGGCGCGCGGCGTCGGTTTCGGCTTCTTTTCCTTCGCGGTCGGCGCGTGCTTGGCTTTCCCGGCCTCGACTTTGGACAGCCGTGCCTTGAGCTCGGACAGCTCCGTGCGCACGTTCTCGAGCTCGTCGTTCAGGCGTTTGCGCTCGGCGGTGCCGTGACCGTCCCCCATGTCGCGCAGCGCTTCGCGCAGTCGGCGCACGACGCGGCCGTCGAGCTCGCGTTCCTTCGCGCGATGCAAGGCGCCACGCGCCTTCGGATCAGCCAGGCTCTGCAAGGCTGCGACGACGTCGATCTTCAAGTGGGGATCCTTGTCGTCCAGAAGATCCTCGAGGTGCTCGCGGACTTTACGGCCATCCGAGAGCTGCGCCATGGCAGCGATCGCGGCGCGCCGGCCGCGCGTCGGAAAGCCATAGCGCGTGCGTTCCTGCACCTCGGGCAATGCGCGCTCGTCACGCAGCGCGGCCAAGCCGTCGATTGCCCCTGCGCGCGCTACGTCCGCCCAGGAAGGCCGATCCAAAAGCGGTAGGATCACCTTCAGGGCCTCGGGTTGACGGGTGCGCCCGAGGGCGCGCACGGACTCGGCCTCGACCAGGTAGCTGGGGTCACTTTTGGCGCGTTTTTCCAGGATTTTAGCGGCCTCGGGAGTCTTGAAGTTGCCCAGCGCCGCGGCCACCGCGCGCCGCACCTTGGGGTGTTCGGCTCCGGCGCGCTCGGCGAGTGCAGTGAAGGCTTCTTCCGAACGGATCTTGCCGAGCGCGCGCGCGGCTTCGGCGCGCACCATCCACAACTCCTTGGAGTTGGCGAGGCAGGCGCTCAGCGCAGCGATCGTCGGCGGGTCGTCGCGGCGCGACAAAGCGTCGGCCGCGCGTGCCCGCGAGACGCCGCGCGTGGCTTTGCTGAGCTGCGCGCGCAGCATGTCACTCGGTGCGTCGAGCGTCAGATCGCCGACGATCCTCAAATCTGGATCGAAGGCGACGAATGCTGGCCGTTCGGAAAGCCGAATGACGAACGTGTCATTGGCCAAAGTGACCGACTTCTTGTGGCGTGAGACTTCTCCCGAGCGCATGCCCACTTCGAGCTCGAGCTCGAAATGAAATTGCGCAGTGTCCCCGATCTTCTGAGCTTGCTTGACCGTCACTGACAGAAGCCCGTCGTCCCAGCTCACTTTCACTTTCAGATCCGGGTGACCCGGTCGATACACCCAAGCGTCGAAGAAGCGCTCGAGCGACCGGCCCGACACGTTTTCGAGCGCGCGCTGCAAATCATTGGTCTCGACGATGCCGTACGCATGGCTCGTCAGGTAGGCGCGAACGCCCGCCCAAAACGCTTCGTCGCCCAGCTCGCGCCGCAGCATGTGCAGAACGAGGCCGCCTTTTTCATACAGATGCCGGTCGAAGAGATCGATCGGTTCGGCGTAGTCACGACACACGATCGGCCGTGCGTACCGGGCGCTGGCTTCGTGCAGGTACGTGTCGTTGTCGAAGGAGACCCCGAAATCGTACTCGTCGCGGCCGAGCCGGTCTTCGCGCTCGACGTGCTCCATGAAGGTGGCAAAGCCCTCGTTCAACCAAGCGTGTGACCAATCCCGACAGGTGACGAAATCGCCGAACCACTGGTGCGCGAGCTCATGGGCCACGAGATCATTGGAGGTGATGTCGAGCGCGCTGCGCTCGTCGAGCAGAACGTGCTCGTACATCGTCGTGGCCGTGGTGTTTTCCATCCCGCCGAAGATGAAATCACTGACCACGATTTGTGAATAGCGCTGCCACGGAAACGGGACGCCCGTGATGCGCGAAAAGAGCTCGATCATGCGCGGCGTCTCGCCGAAGCTGCGCGCGGTGTCACGCTTGCGTGCCGGTGGCACGTAGTAGACAACCGGGATTTTATGGCCCTTTTCGGGCTCGGCAGCGCGGTCCTCGACGATCGCGAAATTGCCGGCAACGAGCGTGAGCAAATAGCTCGGATGCGGCTTATCGAGCCGAAAATGGTAGGTCCAGGGCTTCTTGCCGCCGGGGCTGTCGCTCTCGAGCAGCTCGCCGTTCGACAAGGCGACGAAGCCGTTCGGCACGCTCACGCGCAACTCCGTCGTCATCTTCACGTGAGGCTTGTCGTGACAGGGGATCCAATGACGCGCATCTTCGTCTTGGCACTGCGTCCAGACTTGGCGGGGGCGGTCCTTGACCACGGAGTCGGGCGCAAGAAAATAGATGCCGCGCCGCGGGGTGACGCTGTAGCGCACCTCGACCTTTCCGGCTTTGGCGCGCCCCAACCCCCGCACCACGAGCGTGTCGCCGTCATAACTGAAATCAGCCGCGGCAAGACCCTTACCGGAGTCGACGCGCACGCTGTCGATCGCAAAGCCGATGGCGTCGAGCTCGAGCTCGGTGGCTTCTGCGTCGATGCGCTCGAAGTCCAAAGTCGCGCTGCCGCTCAGTGACTTGGTCGCGAAATCCAAAGCCAGATCCAGAAACAGGTGCCGGATCGCAAAGGGCCGCGAGCGCTCATATTGCCGTTCGGTACCGGCGAGCGCGAACGGCGAGCCCGCGCTCGAACAGGCACAGCGGGAGTGGAGTCTAAAGCCGAGTTTCGACATGCGAATCAAACTCGGTAGCCTGCTCCAGGCGCCTTCGCAAGAGGCGGGAGCCTACCACCCCAGCCCCGAAAGCGCGCTAAGGTTTAAAGCGTGCCGACCACGCTGACCGGCGAAGTGGTGCGCGTCACCTACGAGAACGAGGCGACGAGCTTCCGGGTGATCCGACTCGGGTCAGTCGAAGGCGCAGGCGCGCGCAGCGGTCCAGTGCCGGTCATCGGGACGTTCCCTGCAGTGGGGCCGGGCACGCGCGTGCGTGTCACCGGTGACTTCGTCAATGACGCCAAGCACGGCGAGCAGTTTCGCGTCGAGACGCTGATCCCGATCGCGCCGAGCACGCTCGCAGGGCTCGAAAAATACTTGGGGTCGGGTTTGATCCACGGTATCGGTCCGGGTTTCGCGAAGCGCATCGTGGCGACCTTCGGGCTCGACAGTTTGTCGGTGCTCGACCAACACCCAGAGCGGTTGACCGAGGTCACTGGCATCGGTGAACGCCGGATCGAGGAGATAAAAAAAACTTGGGCATCGCAGCGCGCGATCAG
>DATHOI010000299.1:0-7287 GCA_035485095.1 Polyangiaceae bacterium
TCCGCCGTTTTCGAGTACCTCGAGGTCTTCTACAATCGCCGACGCCTTCACTCCTTCCTCGACTACAAAACACCCGCACAATTCGAACAAGACTTCGCTGCCGCCGCTTAACCGCGTGTCAACGAAACCGGGGGAACTCCACGCGGGCGAGGGCTCTGAAGCCGCGCGAGGGGCGCTAAGCGATTCGCGAGCTAGAGGCAGGTCTCGCGGGCGAGGCGCTGTCCTATTCCGCGATCAGATTCGGAGTGACCAGCTTGCGCGCGAAGCGCGCGGCGAATACGGAGCGAATCACCCCGGCGAGCGCGCGGCGCTTGGCATTGAGATTGACCGTCGGCTCGGTGGGGCGGCCGGTGACCATGATTTGGTTTCTGAGCTCGTACGCCTCGCTCACGATCGCGACCGCGTCGGCAGGCGCGGCCAGGCCCGAGACGATGCGCCGCAGCGCGCGAGCCATGGGCTCGCGACGCAATGAGTCGAGTTGGCCGCGCACGGTCTCCTTCACTTCAGCACTGATGCCTGGGTTTTCAGCGAGAGCGCCTCTGGTTTCCGAGACGAATTTGTCGACCGCTGCGCCGTACGACTGCGCGATGGCCAACGGCTCGAGCGCAGACACGAGCGCGAGGAAGCGAGCCCGCTCGCTCGACTCGAGACCGGAGCTGGCAAAGAGCTCCATCGACAGCGTCAATGCCGGGTCGGGCTCAGCCGTCCCTGCAAAGGTATCCGAGATCTCGCTGAACACGGGTTTCGCCGGCAGAGCGATCTCGGTGTGGCCCTTGATCGTCATGGCCGGCAAGGTGGTGCGATCGAACACCGTGGCCGGCTCATTCGCCTCGTACGCAAAGGCAAGCGGTGCATCCATGCAAGCCGACATCCAGAGCAGCGACTGCACCAGCCGCCTCGCACTTTTCTCGGCTTCAGCCTGGGTACGAAACGCAAACAGCGTAAAGACGTGCACGTCTTCAGCTCCCGAGGTCGCGAGCGGCGCTTGGTCCACGGTGAGGATCGCGCCAGTGGTCAGGCTCAACCACGCTTTCTTGTCGATTCCGAGCGGCCGCAGCGACGCTGTCCGCACCGAAAGCCGAACGCCCAACGGGCGCTTCTCTGGTTGATCCAGAATGAACGCGCGCTCGTCGGCCGGTGATTTCATTTTCTGTACTATTGCCCATTTCTCAGCAAACACCGAAGTTTGCCTGAGCTCTGGCCTGCGGATCGTGGCTTTTGTTGCAAAAAACACAGCGCGCGCGATTCCGACGCCGGGACCGTCCAGCGCCGCTCGCCTGCTCCAACGGCGCTACAGGCTAGTGCACCCGCTCGTGCCGCAGCAGAAGAGGCCGCACGCACCGCTCGTGCACGTCGGACAGCACATCGGATCGGTACCGACGCAGTCGCCACAGTCTGACGCTGTTTTGCAAGCGTTCCCGTCGGGCGTACAGGTGCCGATTCCGGTCGCGCCGACATCCGCACAAGACGATATCGGACGTTGAATCTGCGGGATCGCGTTCGTGCACGCCGACACTTCGATCTCGCCTGCGGCACATGCCTCGGGCGCGGCGGTCGTGGAGGCTGCTGCAAAGCAGCTGCATTGATCGTCGGATGGCTCTGCGCAGCAGCGCCAGCGCGTGCCGTTCGGATCGGGAACGTTGTTGCAAAGGCTCGCGGTTGCACCGCCTTGCACCGCGTAGCCGCACGAGCAGTAACCCGGAGCTTGGAGGCAGGCCCATTGCGGGGAAGTCACCAGGTGATAACAGGCACACGAGCCACCCGCCTTTGGGTAACCGTTTGCCACACAGCAGGTCTGATTGGTCTCTAGGCCCGCACCTGGTCCGCAAGTGCCCTGATATACCGCGGACCCTGAACCCGTCTCGGCCGAGCACGAGCACGATGGATTTCCCGTCGCAGATGGGTTGCCGGTGCCGCACGCGACGACGTGCGTTGCCGCTCCACCTGCAGCGCTGCCCCCACTTCCGCCGCTGCTCGCGCCACCCGCTCCGCTCCCGCCGGTGCCGCTACTTGCAACGCACGTCGAGGTCACACAATCGAACTTCTGGCCCGCGCTGGTGCAGGCGTGCAGCACGCCGCTACACTCCGTGACGCTGGCGCAGACCGTACCGCTAGCCCAGCACGCTGCCGGGACGCTGCCGAGCGCAGGACAAGACACCGACGGTGCGACGCAGCCCGACGATCCGCCAGCGCCGCCGCTGCCGCCAGTCGAAGGCGACACGCAATTGGCTGCCGGCGCGCACACGCTCCGACCACCGGAGGACGGCATGCAGCAGCCACCGGCGCAGTCCGCGTCGCTCGTGCAGTAAGGCTCGCAATGGGCGTCGAAACACGTCCCAGTGCTCTGTTGGGACGCGCAGCACGCAGCGACGCTGTGACACAGCTCGCCGTTGCCGAGACACGCGCTGCTCGTCATACCGGACGAACCCGCCGAGCCGGACACTGTCGCACCGCTGCCGCCGGACGAGCTCGTGCTCGAGCTTGGAGGGGACTGCGAGTTCGAGCCGCAGGCCGCGAGCGCGATACCGATCGCCGTAGCCGCGCCGAAACCTAACCGCCTCAACTGGAGTGGATTCATGGTGCCTCCGCGCTAGTCAGAACCGAAAGTAGCGCGCCGCGGGCAGCGCAATCCATGGTCATTGATTTCGAGCGCGAGCAGCGACGCGCACGAATCAAGGAGCGGTTTCAGCTGTCGCGCGAAAGAAATGACTAGGTGCCCGGGTCGCCGCGGAGCGTTCACTTTTTCGCACCCGGGACGCGCGGCTTTTTCGGCTGCTGGGCGAGCACGCCCCAAAAGCATTGGCCCCTTGCGCGCCGGCGCGCTTTGCGCTCACTATCTTCGGTCGAGACTCGCGATGTCCGATCTCCTTCGCCCCGGCCAGATCTTCGCGGGACGCTATCGCATCGACCGCTTCCTGGCCAAGGGCGGATTCGGGGCGGTGTATGTCGCCGAGCAAATCGAGACCGAGCTGAGCGTCGCACTGAAGGTGCTCTGGCCTCATGTTCTCTATTCGCAGGACACGGTCGAGAAATTCAAGCTCGAAGCGCGCATTGCCGGTCGCGTGGGCAGCGAGCACATCGTGCGCGTGCTCGACGCAGGCTTCGACGAAGCCGCACAAATGCCCTTTCTGGCCATGGAGCTGTTGGTCGGCGACAACCTGGAGAGCCTGGTTGGCTCCAGCGGCCCGCTCTCGCCGAACGAGGTCGTGACGTATTTTCGTCAGATCGCTTCAGCGCTCGACAAGGCACATGGCTACGTGGACAAAGACGGCTCGGCGCGGCCGATCGTCCACCGCGATCTCAAGCCGGAGAATCTGTTTCTCTTCCGGCGCGAGGCCGGCGATCCGATCATCAAGATCCTAGATTTCGGAATCGCCAAAGTCCTGAGTGACTCGACGAAGATGAGCCAGGACGTGAAGGGCACGCCGCTGTACATGGCCTTCGAGCAAGCTGCGTCGGGGCGCATCACGGGCCAGACCGACATTTGGCCACTCGGTCTGATCGCGTTTTTCCTGCTCACGGGGCGCTGCTACTGGAGAAGCGCGAATGCAGCAGAAGCCTCACTGACGCAGCTTTTCGGCGAGGTGCTGTCCTTGCCCATCGAGCCGCCCACGCGTCGAGCCGCGGAGCTCGGAGCCAATGGGGCAATCCCCCCCGCCTTCGACGCGTGGTTCGACCGCTGCGTGAATCGCGACGCGACTCGGCGCTTCAGCACGGCGGGTGAATGCGCCGCGACGTTGGCGAACGTGCTCTTGGGGGTTCCCATGCCACAAGCAACGGGCAGCGCCTCGGGGCCTCGTCAGAGCCCGTTTGCGTCGGCTAGCTCGCCGGTCGTCGCTGTAGCCACGTCCGCTCCCGGCATCGGCAACACCGACCAGTCCCTGTCACTCGCGCAGACGAAATCCGCGCCCAGCGGAGCTCGCCGGTTTTCGCTGGGGTTGCTGGCGTCATTGGTCGTCGTGAGCGCCGCGGTGGGCGTCACTTTGTTCGCGGTTCGCAGAGCTCCTTCGGACGCCAAGAGCGCTGCGTCCGCGTCCGGCTCGTCCGCTCCCACGCCCGCGGAAGCGCGGTCGTCAATTCCCCTCGCGCCAGGCTCAGTGATCGGCAGCGCGCCAACTAGCGCACAGCCGTCCGCGTCCGCGTCCGCGAGCGCGTCTGCCAATGGCGCGACCTCACTCCCTCCAGCGAGCAGCGCTGGGCCGAAGCCGCAGAAGGACGTGACGGTGAAGCAGAGCAAGCCACCCGCGGCGCTCAAAGGCCCGACGCCGCCGCCCCCGGTCGTAGAACGAGGTCCCGCACCGCCGCCGTTGGTGCCGCGGTGAGCGTGCGCCGTGTCGTTCGGATCGCGTTGCTTTCGATCTGCGTCCTAGGCACGCCTTCCGTCGTCCACGCCGATCAGGCGTCCGAAGCAGAGCTCCAGTTCGAGCTCGGAACGGAGCTGTACAAGCAAGGCCACTACGCGGAAGCCATCGAGCGGTTCATCGCGTCGGACCGATTGGTGCCGAACGCCAATGTAGTGCTCAACATTGCCAAGACATTTGCATTCATCAAGCGCCCGCTCGACGCTTACAACTGGTACGAGACATACCTCGGCTTCAACTTGTCGAGCGAGCAACGCCGCACCGGCGAAGCAGAGCGTGACGCGCTCACCCACGAGGTCTCGGTGGTCGAAGTCAGCACTGAACCGACCGGGGCGGACCTATTCATCGATCGCGCCGACCTTGGAGCCGTCTGCAAGAGCCCATGTCGAGTAGCGGTCGAGGCGGGCGATCGGCGCGTGCTTGCTCGCCGCGACGGCTACCGCGAGGCGACCAGCCCGGTCATCGCCGTTCGTGGCCAAAAGGAGAGCGCGGCGCTCGTTCTAGTGCCGATTCTGGGGCACTTGTCCGTAACGAGCCGCCCGCCTGGCGCGCTCGTGCATGCAGAGAGCGGGCAAGACCTCGGTGTCACTCCATTGGAGCTCGATCTCCCAGTCGGACCGCTGCGCGTCGTCGTGTCGCTGGCGGGCTTTGGCAATGAAACGCGCAGCGTGGACATCAATGACGGCACCCGGTCGGTCTTGGACGTCAATCTCGAGCGGTCCCGAGCCACGAGTGCGGTGCTCAGCGTCAAAGGCAACACCGCTCACGCGGCCGTCTTGCTCGACGGTCAGTCCGTTGGGTTTGCACCACTCACCGTACCGAATGCGCCTCCAGGACCACACACTCTAAAGATCGAAGCGCCCAACCGCGAACCGTGGGCGTCGCCCGTACTCCTCGAGTTCGGTGCGGCGACGCGCGTCGATTATGACCTGATCGATCCGAGAACTCGTCATTGGCCAGGCTGGCGCTGGGTCGGCTATGGCGTCGGCGCGGCGCTACTCGCCGCTGGAGGGGTGACGGGCGCGATCGCCGTCGGTGAGAAGCAGAGCTTCGACACCGAGCCGACGAGCGCCAAGAAAGCCATGGTGGAAACCAAAAACCACGTGGCTGACGCGCTGTTCGCCGCCGGAATCGTGGCAGTTGGGGTCACCTTGACCTGGGACCTGCTGACTGGACCCGCGCCCGCTTCATCAGGCAAGGTGACGGTGGCTCGGTGAGCTCGCTAAAACAGCGCGCCCGACACTTGGCCTCTCGCGTTGGGTGCACAGTTGGCCTCGGCCTTTTTGCGAGTGCCTGCTCATGGGTCAACGCGATCAACGTCTGCGAGCATGTCGGCCCCGCACAATCACGCGTCAACGAGCGCGGCGACGGCAACGAGTACATCAATCATCCGCGCGCTGCCAGCGACTTGGGCAATGGCCGCGTGCTCGTTGCGTTCAACGCGCAGTCGCTGGATCTGGACGCGAATGGTGCGCCGACGACCAGTGACGTGCGACTCACGCTGCTCGACGCCGCCACTGGCACGCCGATCACTCTTTGCGACGGCATGTCGCTCGACGAAACGCTGGAGGATTCAGGGGGCTATGCAGCGGTAGCCTCCGTCGCGCCCGCGCCGCTCACCATCGGCGGCAATGCAGCAGCCGCCCTGGTCGCCTGGACCGATCTCCACACACAACGCATCATGATGCGCTTCGTGGACGTCGGCGGCTGCCCGATGGAGCAGGAATTTGCCGCGCGTGAGTTTTCGACGGTGGCGGGCCAGACCGTGGCAGACTTCGCGGCTTCGGTGACTTGGTCTCCGGTCAACAATGCCGTCCTGCTCACCTGGACGGATCAGCGAGACATATTCGAGGCCTGGATCAGCGCCGCAGAACCACCGCAAGTGCTCACGCTCGCAAGCGGTCAAACAGCGGTGCAGTCGATCCCAGTGTCCGCGGTGGCAAGCGACGGTCGCACTCTGGTCGCTTGGTCCGAGGACGGGCGTGGCGTGCAAGGCGAGCTGCTCGACGCGCAGGGCAACGCGACCGGCACGCCATTCGATCTCGGTTTTGCGGCGAAGGGCTCGATGGCACACGTCGCCGTCATCGCGGGCCCGGACCGCTTCGCGGTGACAGCGGACGGCTCGGACACTCCGACATCGACGACCTTCACGTATGTCCGTGAGTTTTCCTTGAGCGGTGTTCCACTCGGCGCAACGCGCCGCGTGGACGACTCGGATGCCAACAACGAGGAATTTCCGGTCGTCGCCTATCTTCCGGACCAAACGCTGATGGCGAGTTGGAAAGGGCCGAACAGCACCGCGACCTCCGCGCGTCTGTTCAAGGTGGACGGGACTCCCCGGTTCAATACCGTGAGCTGCGACGAGCAACAATTTCGACTCGACGCGGCGCACCCGATCTTGCCCGGCATGGAGTCCGCGCTCTTGGTTGGGGGCAGCGTGTGGGTGTTCTACAGCGGGCAGCCCCCGAGTGACCCGCGCGGCAGCGGCGTCGGGTTGTGGCGCCTGCCGTTCGACAAACTCTACACGGGTACCCAGTAGCCGAGTGGCCCGGCCCGTTACGTCGATTGCGGAAAGCAGGCGTTGAGGCCCGGGACATCCAGGCTCATCGTGCACGCGTAGCCAGTGCGGCACATGGTCGACGAAGTACACGCGGTCAGGCAAGACCCAAGGTCTCCGGCCTCGGCCAACGCGCACACGGAGCCGGTTGGGCAGCCTTGTTCAGTGAGCGAGCATGAGGTCGTGCAATAGCCGCCTGGAAATAGCGCCGACGGCGAAACGCAGTGCGCAGATTTGCAATCAGTATCGACGTTGCAAGCGGCTCCGATGTCGCCAATGCCCTGATCCGGCTGGGTCGAGCAAACGCCGAAGTAGCGATCGCATTTCCCGACGACCGGGCAGTCCGCGTCACTTTGACAGAGCCCCAAG
>DATHOI010000300.1:0-25462 GCA_035485095.1 Polyangiaceae bacterium
GCGGCTGGTTGCGGAATACGACTTCATTCAAGATGCGTTGGCGCGAGACGCCGAGGGTGTGCCCACCGACAAGAAGAACAACATCTTCACCGTGCGCCTCCAGGGGGAGCTATGAAACTCGCGGCGGTCTTGGGCTGCGCGCTACTCGCGGCGCAGCTCTGCGCGTGTGGCAATTCAGTGTCCGATCTGTCCGGTGCAGACGAGCCGCTGCGGGTGAGTAACGGCCAATTCTTCGAGGGCTCTTTCCCGTCTGATCGCGGCGGCCCGATGATTGGGTTGATCGGCAGCAAGAACAACACTGTCCAAGCGGGCTTGGTCGGCAAGAATCTATCGGGAACCGTTCAGGGCTCGCCCGGCTCGGTTGCCCTCGCGTTCCAGGGTCTAGGGCACGGTTACTGGGTGGTTCCGGTCGGCGGGATCGATCCAGCATCGCAAGGCTACACCTGGTCCGCAGTGACGGATTTTTCGCGCAGCTTGCCTGCTGGCGCACAGACCTTGAACTTTGCCGCCGGGGATCCGTCGGGGAAATTCGGTGCCACGAGTCAGCTCGATCTGCAGGTCTTGTCGTTCATCCCGACGGGGCACGTGGTGGCCTCGCTCACTTGGGGCAATAACGCGGATCTCGATCTTCACGTCGTGGGTCCAGGCGGCAAGGAGCTCGATCCGAAACACCCCAACACGACTGGGCTCATCGACGCTGGGCCCGACGCGGGTGACGCCCTTCCGGGTGATGGCGTTCTCGATCGCGACTCGAACGCGGATTGCGTGCTCGACGGCTGGCGCGCCGAAGACGTCGTGTGGACCGATCAAATCGAGCCGGGCACGTACCTATTTCGCGTCGACATGTTCTCCGCTTGTGGAGTTCCCGCGGCCAGCTTCAAGTTCACGCTGTACGTCGATGGCCAGTCGGTGTTCGAGCAGATTGGTCGGCTGCTCGACGTCGACGCGGATGGTGGCGGGCCCGGGTCGGGTCTGTACATCGGCAGTTACACTTTCTAGAGGCCAGCGGAGTTTTGGCCCAGCTCCCGAGGACGCTCTTCTGGGTGACGGTGTTGCTCGCAGCAGCGCTGTCTTCGCCTGACGTTGCGCACGCACAGGCAAACGCCGGCGGAGAGACGACAGGTCACCAGCCCAAGTTGACGAAACTGCCCAAGCTCGCGCACTTCGAAGAGGCCGAGTATCCGGAGTCGGAAAAAGCAGCCGGGCGCGCCGCTTCCGTCGTGCTTCAGATCGCCATTGACGACAAGGGTGCCGTGCAAGACGCCGCCGTGCAGCAGTCTGCCGGAGCCGCCTTCGACACGGCGGCGCTCGCTGCCGTGAAAAAGTTCAGCTTCGAACCCGCTGAAATCGACAACAAGCCGGCGCCCGTCAAGATCACGTACCGCTACGACTTCGTGCTCAAGGTCGAACCGCCTCAGCCTGTGATTAACTTCGAGGGTGAGATTCAGAACCGATCCAGCAAACGACCGATCGTTGGCGTCAAAGTGACCGTCGACGCTACGAATGAGGCCGTTACGGATGAAGCGGGGCACTTCGAATTCAAGGAGGTGCCGCTGGGCAAGCACGCGATAGGCATCAGCGGTCCTGGCCTGACGCCAGTGACCACCGAAGAAGAGCTCGTAAAAGGGCAAAAGCTATCGGTGAAGTACGCGCTCGAGCCCAAAGAGGAAGTCCCGGAAGGCGAGGAGAGTGATCTCGAGATCGTGGTCGTAGCTCCGAAGATCCACAAGGAGGTCGTCTCCACCGAGATCAAGGCGGAAGAAGGGCGCCGCGTGCCCGGCACGCAGGGTGACACGCTTAAGGTCGTGCAGAACCTGCCTGGCGTGGCGCGTGCTTCGTTCGGCTCCGGCGCTCTCGTCGTCTGGGGCGCTGCGCCGCAAGACACGCGTGTCTACGTGGACGGCATTCACATTCCGCTGCTCTATCACGGCGGCGGTCTGCGCTCGATCATGACCTCCGACCTGGTGCGCGCCATCAATCTTGCGCCTGGCGGCTATGGCGCGGACTACGGTCGCGGGCTCGGTGGTCTGGTCACGGTCGACACGCGCGCGCTGCGCTCGACCGGCGCTCACGGCTTCGTTGCTGCTGACGCGATCGACGCGGGCGCCATGGTCGAGGCGCCCATCACCGCTTCGACGCGCATCGCCATCGCCGGTCGCCAGAGCTACCTCGACCACACCCTTTCGGTCTTCACCAAGAAGGACGTGAACGACTTCATTCCGATTCCGGATTACTACGACGCGCAAGTCAAAGTGACGCACGATCTCGGTACCAATGAGAGCATCGACGTGCTCGGGCTCGCTTCGCGTGATCGGCTCACACGCACGCTTCCGAACGAGGACCCGGCCGAGGTCAAGAGCGACTACACCTTGACAGCGTTCACGCGTTTGGGCGTCACTTATCGTCGTCAATTCACGGACGGGTCGATGGTCGTGATCACGCCCTGGGCAGGCTTCGATCACACGAACAGCGAAGCTTCTTTCGGCGGCACTCCGACGCAACTGGACATCAAGAGCACGGTGTATGGTTTTCGCTCGGTTTGGCGCGGGCGCACCACGCAGGCCATGGTCACGACGGTCGGTCTCGATGTCGAGGGCAGTCGCTCGAGCTTGCAGCGGGTCGGCTCGGTCACGTTGCCCGCGCGTGAAGGCGACATCACGGTGTTCGGGCAGCCACCGGGCGACGAAGTCAACGCCGACGCCTGGCGGACCACGATCTTGTCCGTGGCTCCCTATGCGCAAACCGACATTGCGCTCGACGCGGATCGCATCCACATCGTGCCTGGCGCGCGGGTCGAACCGTACGTGACCAGCGCCAACCGTCGACTTCCGGTGCACGGTGACCAGCCGTCGACCGGAATCACCACCCAGACGACGACCGTCGAGCCGCGCCTCTCGGCGTCGTATCAAGTGTTACCGCGCCTCGGCTTCAAGGCCGCCGCGGGTCTCTATCATCAGTCTCCGCAGCCTGGCGATCTATCGGCAGTGTTCGGTAACCCGACGCTCGGCGTCGAGCATTCGAAGCATCTGCTCGGCGGCAGCACGTTCAAGTTCACCGACCAGATTTCGCTGGAAGAAGTGGTGTTCTACTCGACGTCGTCGGATTTGGTGACGCGCAGTGAAGCGCCGACGCCGGTCAATGCCCAGGCCTTGGTGCAAGACGGCCAAGGTCGCGCCTACGGTCTGCAAGTGTTGCTGCGGCACGAGCTCTCCGGCCGCTTCTTTGGCTGGGTGAGCTACACGCTCATGCGCAGCGAGCGTAAGGATCACCCTGACTTGGAGTGGCGCCTGTTCGACTTCGATCAAACGCATGTGGCGACGGTGGTCGGCTCTTATGACCTCGGGTTTGGTGTCGAATTTGGCGCGCGCTTCCGCTACGCGACGGGCTTTCCGCGTACTCCGGTGATCGGGGCCTTCGTCAGCACGCGTCGCGATTTGTACGAGCCGATCTTCGGTCCCCAGAATTCGACGCGTATTCCTGCCTTCGTGCAGCTCGATCTGCGGTTGGCCAAACGCTTCACGATGACCTGGGGCAAGGCCGAGCTGTACCTCGACGTGCAGAACGTCACCGATCGCTCGAACCCCGAGGAGATCGTGTACGACTACCGCTACTCGCAGAAAAGCTACATCACCGGGCTACCGACATTGCCAGTGCTCGGCGCGCGAATGGAGTTTTAGCCATGCGTAAAGTTTGCTTGATGGTCGTTTCCTGGGCGCTGCTCGTAGGCTGCAATCCGGAGTTTTCCAGCAGGTTTTCCGACGTAGACGTGGTGCGCGTCTTGGGCGTGCAATCGAGCCCGGCCGAAGGCGCGCCCAACACAAAGATCGCCTATCAGATCTTGGTGGCCACTCCTACCGGCACACTGCTGAGCCCGAACGTCGATTGGTCCTACTGCAATCAGCCCAAGCCAGTGAGCGAGGGAGACGACATCGCGCAGGCTTGCTTGGGCACGGGGAGTGCCGTGATGGCGATTGGGAGGGGCGCGCAGGTGACAGGCACGATTCCGCAGCACGCCTGTCAACAGTTTGGCCCGGATCTACCGCTCGGGGAACCGCATGCGCGACCCACTGACGCCGATTCGACAGGGGGCTACTATCAGCCCGTGATCATCCAGCTCGACGCCGATTCGCAAGCGATCCCCGCTCTGGCTGAAACGCGAATCACGTGCGGGCTCGCCAATAGCTCCATCCAGCAAACGCAAGACTACGCGAATCGCTCACATCCGAACGAGAACCCTCAGCTCAGCGACGTGGTCGTGCTCAGTCGGGACAACGTATCGTTGACTGCAGAAGGATCCGATTCCCCGCTCGCCGTGGGCTCGGGCGAGGTCGTTACGCTGCGCGCTTCATGGCCGTCCTGCCCGGATACTCCGATGTGCGGCGACGGCATTTGCAGCCCACTCGAGACCGTTCAGAACTGCCCGGCCGACTGCACGATGCCTCAGGGGTGCCGTGGTCCCGAGCCATATGCGTACCTCGATCCCTTGCAGCAAGCGATCGTCGATCGCCACGAGGCGATGCGCGTGTCGTGGTTTGCCTCGGCCGGGGACTTCACCGACGACCACACGGGGCGACTCGAGAGCGAGTACATGACGACCACCAGCGACGACACGTGGACGGCACCAACCACGCTCGGGCCGGCGTTCTTGTGGGTCGTGCTGCGCGATGATCGCGGCGGTGTTGACTGGAAGAGCTTTCAGGTGCAGGTGCAGTGAGCGATGCCGGCTCGAGCGCAAGCGGCGTGGAGACTGGCCCGTGCTCGCGGGCTCTTCCCGACGCTCGTGTTTTCGTGCGCTTCGTTGTTGCTGGGTTGTCCGGTGGACAATCGCCCACTCGAGCTCGGCGCAGGTCCTGACGCGCAAGTGGACTCGACGCCGTCGCCCGGTGGCCAGAGCGGCACCGAGCCCGACGCCAGCGAACAAGGTGGCTCCGCGAGCAGCGTGGACGACGCCGGCTCGGAAGCGAGCGCCGGTGAACCGGGTGACGCCGGCCAAGCGCCGACACTCGTCGACGGCTGCGCCGATCTGGACGGAGACGGCGTTGCGGATTGCCAAGAGGGCTTGGCTCAAAACCCCGACTTCGAGAGCGACACCGCAGACTGGGTCGCGGACGTGGGCACCACGCTGACCTGGGACTCCCGGAATGCCTGGGGGGATGTGCCGTCGGGCTCGGCACTGGTCGCGGCATCGGGCGTCGTCGATGCCGACGCGAACGGCGCAGCGTTGCATGCCGCAAGCCAATGTGTGCCCGTCATTGGCAAGCAGCTCGTCACGGTGTACGCCAACGCGCTGGTCGATCTCGATCAAGACACGCAAGGGCTAGCAGAGGTCGACGTCTCATTTTACGATACCGTCGCTTGCACGGGCGCGCTGACATCGAGCTTCACGACACCCCAGCCGCTCGACGGCAGCGTCGGTTCCTGGCTCTCGCTTCGAGCCGGCAGCGTCAGCGGCGACACCACGAGATCCGCGTTGATTCGCCTGTCGATTTCACTGCCGTTTCGCGCAACCTCGTTTCATGCGCGCTTCGACAACGTATTGCTCAAAGCGCAGTCCCCGTGAGGCCGACCCGCTAGTGATCGGCGTCGTCTAGCGATGCGGATTAGGCGCGACGCCTCGGTACAGCTCGTTGTTGGGCGTCGACGAAACGACGGTGCCGACCGGGTTCGCTGAGCCATCATCGACGAACACGACGAGGCGATTCTTCGTGCTCGAGGTCGACTCGACGGTGGTCGCCATGATCGTGACGTTCGAGCCGGTCACGATCGCACCCAAGCCGCGGAAGCGCGTCGCGGGGTT
Organism: Polyangiaceae bacterium; assembly: GCA_035485095.1. Lineage (GTDB taxonomy): Bacteria > Myxococcota_A > Polyangia > Polyangiales > Polyangiaceae > PMG-095. The sequence continues at coordinate 5,798 of DATHOI010000300.1, forward strand.
CAGGTTCATCGTCACGACGAGCGACCACTGGCTGCCGTCGAAGGTCCACTTTTGAATGCCGCTGCCACCACCAGTACGGTCATCGGCGACGTACAACGTGTCTAGGCCGGGCACGGTCGCGTTGCGATCGAAGAGCGCGAAGCCCCAAGGGCTGGGTCCCGTGCCGCTCGGCATGCCGGGTAACTCGGTGGCCGACTGTGGCCCGCTCACCGGTAGGCCATTGCCGACGTCCAGGATCTCCGCGAGTAGCGACGAGTCGTTTCCGCTCGAGTACAGCTGTCCGCCAAACACGCGTACCCAGTGCACGCCGGTCGAGAGCAATTGGTTTGCGGTCGATGTGCCCATTGGCACGTACCACACGCCGCCCGGCGACGTGCCGGTGGCCGCGGCGCCCGAGCCGCTCACCCAAAAGGCCGACCCGTCAGTGGACGTCGCGCTGCGCGGGCTGCCCGCATTGAACGCGTTTGTCACGATGCTCGACGTGTCGACGCCGCCCGACGAGTCCATGCGCGCAACGACGCGGTTCACGTTGCTGGCCAAGCTCGTGCCGAGGTTCGCGCTGCCCGGTGCTGCAGCATAGCCGGCCATCGACAGGTAGCGACCGTCGAGCGATCGCGATAGGTCACCCTCCGTCACGGCCAGCCCAGTCAAAGAAAAAGGCTGGTTTGCGCCGCTCGGCGCGGTTGGCAGCGCGATCGCGGTCCCGACCAACGAACCATCGACGGCGTGTTGCTCCACGAACACGGGGGCCGAGGTATTCGTGAGCGTGGTCGTGCCTGTGCCGATACGCGCGATTCTGAACGTGACGGGCACGCAGCTGCCGACTCCGTCGCAGATCTGCCCGCCGTTCTCCGGGCAAGACGTGCCTTCTGACGCGAGCTTCGCGCCGCACTGGTTGCCGTTGCAGGTGCGCGATGAACAAGTGGCGTCGCTGCCCTGGCAATCGGTCGGGGCCACGCAGTCCACACACGAGCCCGCGCCGTCGCAGACTCGCGCCGTTTCGCAGCGAGTTTCGACTGGTAGCGCCGGATTCGACGGCACGCCCGCGGTACACACGTCGGCGGTGCACGAACGGCCATCGACCGGAACGTCGGAGTCATCGACGACGGACACGATGTTACCCACGCCGTCACACTGATTGACACGGCAGTCACCCGTCACCTGTGTGGCGGTCAAGGAGCCGGCTGGGGTGAACGACACGCCACACGTTCCGGCGCTGCAGGTACGAGTCGCACAAGCGCTGTCCGTCCCCGGGCAGTCGCTGCCAGAGACGCACTGCACGCAAGAGCCCGCGCCGTCACACAACTTCGCCGTGCCTTGGGAGCAGGGAGCTCGCGGCGGTGCCGCGCTTCCCGAGCAAGCGTTCGCGTGGCACGTGTCGTTCAGCGTGCACTCGTTGCCGTCGCTGCAGGCGGCGTTGTCGACGCCGCACGACGTGCAAGTCACCTGCTCCGAGAGCGTGGCTGGGCACCCCGAAACCCCCGTATTGCCGTCGGACGCGGCGACATTGAGGAGCAGTGTGCCCGCGGCCGTGCACTCGTAAGTGGTATTCGGCGATGACGGATCCGAAAAGGTGCCCTGCGTCGCGGTCCATGTGTAGGACAGCGGCTTGGGCCCCGGATCGGGATCGTGCGCGGAGACAGTCAGAGAGATTTTGCCCCCAACGACGATACTGAGCGGCGTGATCGAGAAGCTGTCGATCACTGGGCAGAGCGAGAACGTGGCGTTGACCGTGATCTCACCATCGCGATTCGGTCCTTGGCATTGCAGCGCAATCGTGACGGCATTGGTCTGTCCTGCCACGACGGTGAATGACGCTTGCCCGGAGCACGTCGTCTGCCCGTCGGCGGATACGGCGTTCAATGAAATGCCGTAACCAGAAGCAGCGGGGATGCCGCCGATCAACGCCGAGAAGCTCGTGCTCTCGGAAGTGTCGACCGTACCCGTGCTGCGATACCCATTCGGTCCGCTCACGATGTAGCTGACGCTGTTGACCTGAACGCCCGGCGCGAGTTGTAGAGCAAGCCCGATCGCGCCAACGGAATGATCCGTGGCGAGCGTGCGAGTGTCCAGCTTGCTGCAGCTCGCCAACGCGCCCGTCAGGCTGAGCGCGGCAAGACCCGACGCCACTCCACGGATGAAGCAATTCATCGCGCCGGCAGGATCGTGAGTTGAATGGTCATCTGAAGATTCCCCCAATCTAGACAAGGTAGACGAGCCGATGCCAGTTCTGGTGAAAAGGCTGTAACTTCTGGAGGCACTTTGCGTGCGCTGCCAGCGTCAGAGTCCGTATCAGATAGTTACGACTCATTCATGGGTTCGTCACGACTCCGCAGTACGGTTTTTTGCGCTTCAATGGCTGTGAATCAGTCGTTCAATTCTCGAAGCCTTCGTGTCGACGAATTCGTGTTTGGTAGACGTTGGGAGTCGTTCATGCGCGCGCTTTCGCTGCTTTTGTGCCTATTGCCCCTGGCATGCCACGGTACTCATGATGAAGGTCAGAATCAGCCCGCTTCGCTGATCACGGCGTCCGCCGCCAGCGCGGCCGGCCCCGATCTCGATCCTCAGCGCTGCCAGTACCTGTCTACGAGCGAGGCATCGACTCTCACTGGGCTGCCCTTCGTCAGCGGCGTGCCCGACCGGAAGTGCCAGTGGGTCGACCCGAAGGGAAGCGTCGTTTTGACCGTCAGCACGACTGATGCGCAAACGCACTACGACAAAGAGCTCAAGATCTTCCCGAACCATCAAGATCTGCCGGGGATCGGCGATCAAGCCTTCGTGATGGGACCGGTGATCGGTGTGCGGATGGGCTCGCGCTTCTTCACGCTGAGCGGCATCGTGACCGACAACCCCCACTCGGTCACGACGGACAGGCTCGTGACGGCGGCGCGCGCGATCGGTGCGCGCTTGTCGTCCTGATTCCAGCGATCGTTCGAGAATCGGAGTTGATACTCCGAAATTCGTTGGGTCGGACTCGGGCTTCTCGCGTCGAGCTGAGCCAGAGTCCTTGAATTGCGTCGCACACGACCTAAGTCCGACGAGGTACGGATCTTGCGGTCGTGTCCAGATAAGAAAATGAGCGGTTTGGTTCGAGCCTTGCTGGTGGCTGCCACGGCGTTAGCGACGCTCGGGGTGGCGGCGCGTTCGGCTTCAGCGCTCGATTTCGACGCCGCGACGGTCGTGGCTACGCCGGCGAATCCGGCGAGCAACGACCAGAAGTGTCTTCAGATCGAGGTGCACCGAGCCAGCGATCAGGACACCGCATTGCGGGCACTGCATTTCAGTGAGGGCGCGCTCAGCGACGGAGACCCCGTATCCGCGACTGTTTTCCAGAAGGACGCTCCTGCGAATCAGGATGCTGGCTGGGTCGCCAGCGTCGCGAGCGGCGAGGTCCACGTGATCAAGCCTGCGATCGGCAATCCTCCAGCACCCGCGGCTCCGCTGCCGCCGGGCGTGTGGATCGTGCAGGTGTGCATTCCGAGCGCGGCGTCGAAGAAGTTCGGAGCACAGACGACGAGCGTCGTCGCAACCACGAGTGGCACGACCAATCCCAATGACCAGGCCGTGAAAACAGCCACCGCCGCGGCCCGATTGCCCGTCAGCGCCGCGCTCGTGATCAACGAAGTGAACTACGATTCACCAGGTACCGACACGGACGAATTCGTGGAGCTCGAGAACGAGCAAAACGTCCCGGTGGGCCTGAGCGGCTACTCCTTGGCGCTGATCGATGGCACGAGCGGCACGCCATCGGAGCACGCGCGGTTCGCGTTACCCGACGTAACGTTGCCCGCCGGTGCGCGCTTCGTCATCTGCGGTGACGCGACGATCGTACCGAACTGTAATCTGGACCTCGACCCGAGCGTGGAGATCATCCGGAACGGCGTTGCGGACGCGGTTGCTCTGTATTCCGGGAGCAACCTCGTCGACAGCATGTCTTACGGCGGCATCGCGCGCGGCTTCACCGAGGGCATCGCCGCTGCACCGGTCGACGATTCATCGGTCGCCAACGCGGGCCTGTCGCGTTGCCCGAACGGCTCGGACGCAAACGACAATGGCACCGACTTCAGATTCCGACCGAGCACTCCCGGTTTGGCGAACGACTGCGGTAGCGGCGGAGTCCAGATCACCGGCGAGCTGTGCGACAGCTTCGCGAACCTGAGTTACACGGTCAGCGGCGGCCCCGACCAGCCACTCACAGGTACTATCCCTGGCAACGCGACGAGCCTCGATCTGATCGTCGGCGGGCTGTCACCTGGCGCATACCAGGTCACGTTCACCGGTGCTGCGGTCGGCGGCAAGGCGACCGTCGGTAACGCGAGCTTCGACATCGTGAGCGGTGTCATGACCACCAAGCTCGTCAACTTTCAGTGTGCGACTCAGCTGCCTTGGGGTGGCATCGGCGCTTTCGTGCTGCTCTGCGCGAGCCTGCTCTGCTTCGGCTCGCGCCGCTTGGTCCGCAGCGCCACGCTGTCTCCCCAATAGCTGCAGAAATGCCACTTTTGGGGCCGTTCAGTCGCCAGCTTCTCCATAATGTTGCACGGCGTTTGCCTCACTGCCACGCGCTCTTGCCAGTCTTTGCAAGCGGAGGCATGGCCGAATGGACAACCTGCTTTTGCTGATCTTCGTGCTCGCGAGCTTCTCTGTCTCGCTGACAGTGGCGACGCATCTGTCAGTTTTGCGGGTGCGCGCTCGTCCTGCAAAACATGCGCCGACGCCGCCGATATCCGTGCTCAAGCCGCTGTGTGGCGTTGACGAGGGCTTGTACGAGAATCTCGTGTCGCTGGCGCGGCAGGACTACCCCGAGTTCGAGCTCGTGTTGGGCGCAGAGGATCCCGACGACCCGGCGCTCTCGGTAGCGCGCGCGCTGAGGCGTGATTTTCCGGACGTCAAAATTCGAATCGTCGCAGGGTTCCCAACGCTGGGGATGAATCCCAAAGTCAGCAACCTGAGCGCTTTGAGCGAGCGCGCGTCGCACGACGTGATGCTCATCTCCGACTCGAACGTACGCCCGGATCCCGGATATCTGCGGGCGTTGGTCGCGGAGCTCGCCGACCCGCGAGTGGGTCTCGTGTCGAGCGTGCTGTCCGGCAGTGGCGGGAAGAGCCTCGGCGCGCGGCTCGAGAATTTGCATTTGGCATCGTTCGTGGCGCGCGCGGTGTGCGGCGCTGACGTGCTCATCGCGCACCCCTGCGTGATCGGGAAATCGATGCTCTTTCGCAAGACGGACCTGGACAAAGTCGGCGGGTTCGCCAGCGTTCGCGACGTGCTCGCGGAAGACTACGTGCTTGGTCAGCTGTTCGAGAATGCCGGTTATCGTGTTGCGCTCTCTGCTCACGTGCTCCGCACGATCAACGTCCGCCGCAGCGTAGGACAATTTGCGGCGCGTCACGTGCGCTGGGCACAGATGCGGCGGCGTATCAGTGCGCCGCTCTATTTCGGCGAGCCGCTGCTCTATACGGGACCGCTCTTGCTGACCATGCTCGCGCTGCTTCTATCGGGTGCGCGCGTTCCGTTCTTGGACTCGCGGCTGCTCGAAGAACTGACGGCCCTCGTGCTGTGCGGGAAGTACCTCTCGGATGCTTGGCTGATTCGACTGATCAACGGCAGCTTACCCGCTCTCTCCGAGCTGCCCTTGTTGCTCGCCAAGGACGTTGGCATGTGGGGAGTGTGGCTGGTCGGCGCAGTCAAACGCCGCGTGAGCTGGCGTGGCCACGCGATGTTGATCGGCCCTGGCTCCCAGTTGTACCGGGCTGATTCCGAATCGAGCACCGAACCGGCCGTGGCCCGAGCGTGATCGGGGGTCTCAGCGGTTGGCGCTGCCTTTGCGCGCGCTTTCACGCTAGAATCTCAGCCTGCTGTCCTGCTGGGCACTCGCTGGCTGGGTTTCCGCAGGAGTGCTACTCGAACGCCACGCAACCGTCACAAATTCCCAGTACCCGGATTCTCGGATGACACGCATTCTGATCGTCGAGGACGAACCCGATCTCCAGCAGGTGCTGGAGTACAACCTCCGCCAAGCGGGCCACGAAGTTTTCGTGACCAAGTCCGGTCGTGAGGGCCTGCGCATCGCGCGGGAGCAAAAACCCGAAGTCGTCTTGCTCGACTTGATGCTGCCCGATCTGGCGGGCACCGAAGTCTGCAAGCAGTTGAAGGAAGCGCCGGCAACCCGTGGCATCAACGTCATCATGCTGACCGCGCGCGGCGAAGAGATCGACCGCGTCGTCGGCTTCGAGCTCGGGGCTGATGACTACGTCACCAAGCCCTTCAGCGTTCGCGAGCTGCTGCTGCGCATTCAAGCGATTCTACGGCGCGGCCGGACCGAGTCGAAAGACGTCGAAGCGACGATCGAATTCGGTAAGTTGAAGATCGACCGCGAGGCACACCGCGTGTGGGTAGACAGCCTGGAGATCGAGCTCACGGCGCTCGAATTCAAGTTGCTGGTGACGCTCTACGATCGGAAAAACCGTGTCCAGACTCGCAGCACGTTGCTCGACGACGTGTGGGGCATTCAAGCCGACATCACCACCCGCACCGTAGACACGCACGTCAAGCGCTTGCGCGAGAAGCTAGAAGCCGCGCGAGACTACGTAGAAACAGTGCGCGGCGTGGGTTACCGCTTCGTCGGCACTCCCGACGAGGCGACCACTTGAAGTTTGGTATCCGCACTAAATTATTTCTGACTTCGCTCGGGGTGATCATCGTGTCGGTGGTCGTGGCCTACGGTTACTCGAGTGACCGTTTGGAGCGCGAGCTCACCGAGCGCGTGCGCGCCACGCTCATCGTTCGCGCGCGGCTGGTCGCGTTGGGTGCAGAGTCTTCATATGCGCTGTGGGAAGACCAGCCGCGCTGGACAGCGCTCGCGCATGACTTGGGTGAACGCGCCAACGCAGACGTCACGCTGCTCCGTCGCGACGGCACGTTGCTGGGTGACTCACGCGTGCACGACGAACCAGTGAGCTTGGGTGACCGCCCCGAGGTGCGTGAGGCGCTGGCCACGGCCGGCAAAGCCCCTGGCTATTCCTCGGTGATCGACGGGCACATGCTGGTCGTGGCCGTGCCCTTCTCGCGCGCGGATGAAGTGGCGGGCGTGGCGCGCGTCGCGTTGCCCCTGACGGAGATCGACGTGGCGCGTGCCGAGCTCGGCAAGACTCTGAGCATGGCCACCGCTCTGGCGCTCGCCGCCGCGATCGTCGTCTCGACGTTGGCCGCCGAGCTCGCGTCGCGCACGGCCCGCTCGCTCACTGAAGTGGCACGGCGCATGGCGGACGGGGATCTGTCCACCCGCGCCCGCCAAACCGGCAACGACGAGTTCGGTGAGCTAGGTCGCGCGCTCGATCAGCTCGCGAAGAATCTGTCTCGCACCTTGGGCGAGCTGCGTGAAGAGCGCGATCGCTTGGGCGGCATCTTGGCCGGCATGCAGGAAGGCGTTCTTCTCTTGGATGGCTCGGGTCACATCTACGTGTTGAACCCCTCGCTCCGCGAAATGCTGCTCGTCGGTCCGGATTCGGTCGGTAAAACCGTGCTCGAGGTGGTGCGACACGCCGAGTTGAAGGAGCTCTTGGATCAAGGCTGGCGTTCCGTCGAGCCCGTCACGCGAGAAATCGATTTCGGCAATTTGCAGCCACGACGACTGCTGGTGCGCGCGGCGCAACTACCCGGTGATCAGGGCGGTCTGCTCGCTGTGTTCGTCGACGTGACCGAAGTGCGGCGCCTCGAGTCGCTCCGTCGCGAGTTCGTGGCCAACGTGTCGCATGAGCTGCGCACGCCAGTGACCGCCGTGCGCTCTGCGGCCGAAACACTGCAAAATGCAGCGTCCGACGATCCGGTCGCAACGCGGGCGTTCATCGGCATCATCGAGCGCAACGCCGAGCGGCTCCATGATCTGGTGGAAGATTTATTGGACTTGTCCCGCATCGAGTCGCGTGGGTTGAAGCTGAACATCGAACCATTGGAGCTCGACGCGGTTTACGATCAGGTCTTGAGCTTGTTCGGAGAGCGCGCCGAGAAGCGCGGCACGGTGTTGGAGCACGACGTACGGGGTGACTTGCCTCGAGTGCTCGCTGATCGCCGCGCGCTCGAGCACGTGCTCACCAACTTGGTGGACAATGCCGTCAAGTACTGCCCGGCCGGCACGCGCATTCGCTTGTACGCGCAGGCTCACGTTGACGGCATCGAGCTCGTCGTAGAGGACAATGGGCCTGGCATCGAAGCCCGGCATTTACCGCGACTTTTCGAGCGATTTTATCGGGTCGATGCGGGGCGCTCCCGAGACATCGGCGGCACCGGGCTCGGTCTGTCGATCGTCAAACATTTGGTCGAAGCCATGGGTGGCACGGTGCACGTGGAGAGCACGCCCCGAGTCGGGACCAAGTTCGGTGTCGTGTTGAAGAGCGACGAGCCCGAGCAAAAGCGCGCCGTCGCCTGACGTGAGCGTCGGCTCTTGCGGAGGCGCGCCGTTCTCGTGCTCGGCAGCGAATTGCCATTTCAGCAAATGACAATCTCGCGACGAATGCGCGGCATTCGATGGCAGCGATTCGCGTGAGCTCTCCGGAAGTCGTAGCCGGTTTCCGATTTCTGGAGCTTCGAGCGCGACGCTCGTCTGCGAAGCAAGCGCCGTCGGCGCCAGTCTGACTCGGGGTTTCACGCCTCATTGGCTCGCGGCAGCGCGCAGCGAATGGCTTGGCCTGATCCTTGAAGGAGCGCGCGCAGCGTCCCGCTCGTTTGCCGGCGCACCAGGTTTTTTTCAAAGGGTTCGGAGGTCTGCTGTGAGAAAACTTTTTAGCAGGGTATCGATTCTGGCTTTGGCGACGGTTGGGGCTTGTGCAGCGGTCGTCGCTTGTTCGAGCGACAGCGCCAAGACCGAGACTGGGCCGAGCGCCGATCAGAGCGGCGAAATCGGGCTCGCGCTGCAGGTTGGTGGTTTGACCATCAACACGGTGAACTACACGATCATCGGCCCCAATTCGTTCAGCAAGACTGGTAGCATCGACCTGTCGGCCGCCACCGCTTTCGCGGCCACGATCGGCGGGATCCCGGCCGGCACCGGGTACAGCATTTCACTCACGGCCACGGCCACCGACGGCACGACGCAGTGCGCGGGCTCGGCGACCTTCAACGTGACTGCGCGCGCCACGACCAACGTCACGGTGGCGCTCGACTGCCACCAGGCGGCGCGCACCGGCAGCATCAGCCTGAACGGCACGGTCAACGTATGCCCCGTGATCGACGGCATCTCGGCCAACCCGAGCCAGGTCAACGTGGGCAGCAACATTGGGCTGTCCGGCGCTGCACACGACTCCGACAACGGCCCTGCCGCGTTGTCCTATCACTGGTCGGCGACATCCGGCACGTTCAGCGACGCGACCGCGCAGAACCCGACGTTCACCTGTACCGCGGCGGGCCCATCGACGATCACCTTGGTCGCTTCGGACGGCGACAGCAGCGCGGGCTGCGCTGACACGCTGACCACGATCGTCACTTGCTCGCAGAGTGCATCGGGTGTGGTCACGACGGCCGCGTTTGCGCCGGGCAGCGTGACCGACCCGAATATCACGGGCGGCTACTACCAAGGCGCCACGGTGTGCGTCGACGCGAACAACAACGGCGTGTGTGACGCCGGTGAAGCCAGCAGCACGACGGATGCCAGCGGGCATTTCTCGCTGCTCATCACCTCGCCCTCGGGGATCATCGCCGATATCGGCACGAGCGCTGTCAATACGGCAAGCGGCATCGCGAATCCCTCGCGCAACGTGTATCGCGCGTCTGCTGCGCAGCTCGCCGAGCAAGGTTCGAGCGTCGTCCTGAGCCCGCTGTCCACCGAGGTCATGCGCGCTGTCGAAGCGAACGGCTCGGACTACGCCACGGAGAAGGCGAACCTGGCGACGCGCATCGGCGTGACTTCGGCGCAGGTTCTGACCGACGCGAGCAGCTTGACGGGCGCTGCCAAGACGGCCGTCTTGCGCGAAGCCCACGTCTTGAACAATCGCTTCCGCTACGCCATCACGAAGCTCGACCGCCACGACCTCTATCCGGACGCCTTGGCGGTGCCGGGTGGCGATCCGGAGCTCACTGGTCTCGCTGGAGTTTCGCCGGCAACCGCGACGACGCCCGATACCCGCGCGCCGATCACGTTTCAGCAAGCCGAGCAGGCGGCGTTCGCGGTGGAAGGCATTCCACGTTACGACAACATCTTCATCGTGATGCTCGAGAACAAGTCGAGCCAAGCGATCCTCGGCTCGGCCTTTGCGCCGAAGATCAACGCTTACCTGGCGGCTGGCAACCAAGCCGCGAGCTACTATGCGACGGGTAACCCGAGCGAGCCGAACTACACCGCTCTCGGCGGCGCCGACGACTTCGGCATCACCGACGATTCGCAATGGAACTGCGACGCGACGGGTGCAAACGCGGTCCAAGATCTGCCGGTCCCGGACAACACACAACCCGGCCTCAAGAACTCGCCATTCGCCACGACCTGCACGCAAGCCGTGGGCGTCAACCACAACATCACGGGCAAGCCAAACTTGTTCACCGCGATCAACGCGGCGGGCATGTCTTGGCGCACGTACAGCGAATCGACCAACCCGGGTCAAGACCTCAGGACCGACAGCGTCGCCGATAGCGCGGTCGTCGCTCCCGACAACGTGTACCCCCCGGGGACGTTGGCAGGGAACACGGTAGCCGTGGGCAACCCGAACCTGCTCATCCCGCTACCGGCGGCCTTGTACAAGACCAAGCATCACCCTGGCATGGCGTACCAGAACGTGCGCAGCGAGCCCGACTTCTTCTTCAACAACCGCACGCTCGGCGGCGGCCAATGGGACAGCGTGCTCCTGAACGCCACCGCGTACGCGATCCCGGCCGGCTATGACAAGGATCAGTTCGGAACCGATCTGAGCACGGGCAACGTCGGCCAACTGAACTTCGTCGTCCCGGATCAATGCGATGACATGCACGGCATCACCGTGCAGGGCACCGTTCCACCGTCGACGAGCAAGGTCACGGCCAGCGATTGCAGCAGCATCGGCAACAATCAGCCGGTTGCCATCGGTGGTAACATCATCGCCCGCGGTGACAAATACGTCGATTTCCTAGTCAAGAAGATCCAAGCCTCGCCGCTCTGGAACAATCCCCAGAAGAAGGTCGCGATCGTGCTGATGTTCGACGAAGGCAATGCGACCGCGCCGGACATCAACTCGTGCTGCGGTTGGAAGGCGGGCAAGACGGTCACGGATACTCCACTCGTCCAAAACGCCGACGGCACGTTCTCACCGGATCCGAGCGTCCACAACTACCAACAGGGCAATCAAGGTCACGGCAAGAGCATCTTCGGCGTTCTCACGAACCAGGCGAATGCGCCGAAGGGCATCCAAGACAACGACGTGTACAGTCACTTCTCGTTCGTTCGCACCTTGCAAGACATGTTCATGCTCTCCGACCCGGCCAAGGACGGCTCGTACATGAACCGCTCGAAGTACACCGAGAAGTTCATCTCGCAGAACGTGCTGAACTTGCCGGAATACGCGGGCAGCGCCGACACGCACTTCGACGCAGTGCGGCCGATGAATCACGCATACGTGATTCCCTCGACCTACGTGCAGAAGGCGACCGCGGACGACATCCGTCCGTTGCAGGTCGGTCCGGACGCGACGCAGGTCAACATCTGGGCGACCAAGAAGTGATGCGTCCTTGACGCGCACACTCGTGTAGAAAACCCTCGGACTGAAGAGGGGCAAGTCTTCTAGATTTGCCCCTTTTCAATTTGGTACGTCGCAAACGAGCGCAGCTACTCGTGGCTCTCTCGTTTCTCGCGCGGACCGAAGCGAGAGCTCCAAACCCGTACATCTGTCCAGCGGATACGAGGCGAATTTCCAAGCCTATTTTCCACTAAAACCGCGTTCCGGCGTCCCGAACGGTCGAACTAAAAACTCTCTGTGTCCGTTGCGTAACGATTTGATGGCGTGACCGTTCACGCCATGACGCAACGCTCGAGATCGCGTAGCACGACACTCATCTCATCAAGTTGCGAGGAAGGCTCACTCATGATTCCGGTTACTCGAGTTGCGACGACGCTCGTCGCGCTTTTCAGCTTGGCGGCGTTTGGTCTCGGATGCAGCAAGAGCAACGCTGCAGCGAGCGACACCAGCGGTGCACCGTCCGGCGCGCCCGCCGCTGCTAGCGGCCCGGTGACGCTGCAAGGTTCCGGCGCAAGCTTCCCAGCGCCGCTCTACTCGCGTTGGTTTCGCGAGTTCGGCGAGAAGAACAAAGACATCCGCGTGAACTACCAGTCGACCGGGAGCGGTGCCGGCATCAAGGCGTTCATCGCCGGCCAAACCGATTTCGGCGCGAGCGACGCGGCGATGACCGACGACGAAATCAAGCAGGCCAAAGACAACGTCATTTTGCTGCCGATGACCGCGGGCAATATCGTGCTCGCGTACAACTTGGACGGCGTGACCGACCTCAAGCTCACGCGCGAGGAGTATTCGGGTATTTTTCTGGGCACGATCAAAAAGTGGGACGACCCCAAGATCGTCGCCACGAACCCCGGTGTGAAGCTGCCCAAGCTCGACATCTCTGTCGTGCACCGCTCGGACGGCAGCGGCACGACCTTCGTCTTCACCCAGCACTTGGCGGCCATCAACGACAAGTGGAAATCTGGTCCGGGCGTCGGCAAATCCGTGGAGTGGCCCGTGGGTGTCGGCGGCGCAAAGAACGACGGCGTCGCAGCTCAGATTCACCAGACCCCCGGTGCAATCGGCTACATCGAGTTCGCGTTCGCAGCGACGACCAAGCAGCCGACTGCGCTGCTCGAGAACAAGGCCGGAAAATTCGTGGCGCCTTCGCTCAAGTCGTCGGCGACCGCGCTGGCCGCGGTCGAGTTGCCCGCCGACATGCGCGCTTGGGTGACGGACCCCGCGGGCGACGAATCGTATCCGATCGTCACCTACACCTGGATTTTGGCGCACAAGAAATACGACGACAAGACCAAGGCTGACGCGCTGAAGAGCGTGCTGAAGTGGAGCCTCACGGACGGGCAAAAGCTGTCCGAGAGTCTGTTCTACGTCGCGCTGCCTGACGCCGTGTCCGCGCAAGTCTTGAAAGCGGTCGACACGATTCAGTGATCGTTTCGCGCGGTCCCGGACCTTTTTGGTTCCGGGGCAGCGCGGGCGAGCAAGGAACGCAGCAATGGCAGATTCAGAGCCGATCAAAGCAGCAGCAAGCCCCGACCTGTCGGAGGCTTTTCGCTCGCCCGTGTCTCGGCCGCCGAGCGCCTGGCAAAAGGGCTTCGACATCGTGTTTCGGAACGTCGCGCACGCGTTCGGCGTGCTCGTCGTGCTCTTGCTCGCGGGCATCGTGTTCGAGGTGATGCGCCACGCGAAGACCGCCATCTCCGACTACGGCTTCGGCTTTCTGACGAGCTCGGTTTGGGACGCAAATCGCGCGCAGTTCGGCATTTTGGCGGAGATCGCCGGCACGCTCTACACGTCGCTCTTGGCGCTTTTGATCGGCGGATTTTTGGGCGTCACGGTCGCTCTGGTGTTGAGCCAGGGCTTCGTGCCTCGCCGCGTCGAGCTCGTGATGAAGAACGTGATCGAGCTGCTCGCCGCGATCCCGAGCGTGGTCTACGGCTTGTGGGGGATCTTCGTGCTCGTGCCCGCGGTGCGCGGCCCGTCGGGCTGGCTGAACGAGCACTTCGGTTTCGTGCCGTTCTTCTCCACGCGCTTGAGCGGTCCCGGCATCTTGCCCGCGTCGCTCGTGCTCTCGATCATGATTCTGCCGACCGTGACCGCGATCTCGCGCGAGGCGATGGCCGCGGTGCCCAAGCGCTTGGCGTCCGCGGCCTACGGCCTCGGCGCGACGCGCTGGGAGGTCATCTTTCGCGTCACGTTGCCCACGGCCGTGGGTGGCATTTTCGGTGCGCTGGTGCTCGGCTTCGGCCGCGCGCTCGGCGAGACCATGGCGTTGGCGATGCTGGTCGGCAACGCCAACGTGTTCGGCCTGTCGCTATTTTCGCCCGGCAACACCTTGGCCGCGTTGCTCGCCAACCACTTTCCCGAAGCGGGGAAGGTGGAGGTGGGCGCGTTGATGTACGCGGCCTTGGTGTTGATGCTCATCACGCTGACGGTCAACGCCGTCGGCTCGTTCATCATGTTGCGCACGACGCGCGAATTGAAGGGCCTCGGCTGATGGCCAACGCGATCATGAACTCGACACTCACCGCACCGCCCGAAAGCTCGTCGTCCTTCCGGCGCTCGCTCGGCAATCGATGCACGCTCGGCAACGCGGTGCTCACCGGCTTGGCCATCGCGTTCAGCTTGATCGCGATGTTTCCGCTGTTTTCCGTGCTCTACATGCTGCTGGTCAAGGGCGCGGCGTTGCTCAGCCCGAGCCTCTTCACCGAGCTCACGCCGGGCGCGGGTATGGACGGCGGCGGCATCAGTAACGCCATCATGGGCACACTGGTGGTCGTGGTGGTGGCCACGTGCTTGGCCTTGCCGCTCGGCTTCATGGGCGCGGTGTACCTCGCCGAGTACGGTGGGGAATCACGGCTCGCGACGGTCGTGCGCTTCTCGGCCAAAGTGTTGACTGGCCTGCCGTCGATCCTCGCGGGTGTGTTCGCGTACGCGACGGTCGTGGTCACGACGGGCTCGTTCAGCGCGCTCGCGGGCGGTGCCGCGATGGCCATCCTGATGGTGCCGACCGTGATGCTGACCAGCGAGTCGGCGCTGCGCGCGGTGCCCAGTAAGATGAAGATGGCCGCGTTCGGCATGGGCGCCACGCGCGCGCAAACCGTGCTTCGGATCGTGATCCCGACGGCAATCCCCGGAATTTTGACGGGTGTGATGTTGTCGCTCGCGCGAGCGATGGGCGAGACAGCGCCGTTACTCTTCACCGCGCTCTTCAGCGACTACATGTTCGAGGGCAAGCTGACTCAGCCCATCGCCTCACTGTCGGTGCTGATCTACAATTTCGCGGGCAGCCCGTTCGAGCACCAGGTGGCGCTCGCTTGGGCCGCCTCATTGGTGCTCGTCAGCATCGTGCTCGTGCTCAACGTGGTCGCGCAGATCGCCACGCGCCGGCCCGAAGAGCACGGTTGATGTTCTTTTTGGAAACTCGGTTGGGACGCCATTCGCTAAGGCAAAGGGACTCAAAATGACCATGAATATGCAAGAAGTGTCGCCGAGTGCAGCCCCCAAAAAATCAAAGTCTGCGCAAGCGGTGTCCGCGCAGCCGGCAGCGGACGGCGTCGCCGCCGACTCGTCCGTGGTGATGGATTGCCGGATCAAGACCCTGCACTACGGCAATTTCCTCGCCGTCCGCGACACGGAAATTCCGATCGTGTCCAACGAGATCACGGCCTTCATCGGGCCGTCGGGCTGCGGCAAGAGCACGGTCCTGCGTAGCCTGAACCGTATGAATGACTTCGTGAACGGCTTCCGTTTCGAAGGCTCGGTGCTCTACCGCGGTCAAGACATCTACGCTCAAGGCGTGGATCCCGTCGCGGTGCGACGCTCTATCGGCATGGTGTTTCAGCAGCCGAACCCGTTTGCGATGAGCATTTACAAGAACGTCGCCTTCGGGTTGCGGCTCAACGGCTTCAAGGGCAACTACGCCGAGCGCGTCGAGAACGCTCTGCGCGGCGCGGCCCTCTGGGATGAAGTGAAAGACAAGCTCCACACGAGCGGGTTGTCGCTGTCCGGCGGGCAACAGCAACGGCTGTGCATCGCGCGGGCGATCGCGGTGGAGCCCGAGCTGCTCTTGATGGACGAACCGTGCTCCGCGCTCGATCCAATCGCCACGCGCCGCGTAGAAGATCTGATGCTCGAGCTGAAAGAAAAATATACGATCGCGATCGTGACGCACAATCTGCAGCAGGCGCAGCGCGTCGCAGATCGCACTGCGTTCCTGTTCGTGGACACGACCGCGGGCGGGCGCACTGGCTATCTGATCGAGTATCGGCCCTCCGCGGAGCTCTTCGAAGACCCCCGTGAAGAGCGCACGAAGGCCTACATTCGCGGCGAATTCAGCTGAGCTGGCGCGGGCGGCGCGCTCAGAACGACCAGCCAATTTCGAGGTTCAGCAGCGGCAAGAAGCGATTGTCGCTCGCCGAGCTGCTGTTGCCCGCGTTGTCCTGAGCCTGGGCTTGCGCGGCCAAGTACTGGAAGCCGAGGTTGGCCACGAAAGTGAAGCCGGCCTGGGTGATCAATTTGTAGCCGGCGAACGGCCCGAACGCGACACCCGCAGCGGTGCCGCTCACGTTCGAGCTCGTGACCGGACCCCCCGTGTCGACTTTTAGATACATGAGCTGCGCGCCGAGCTGCAGACTCTTGAACTTCTTCAGCGGGTAGCCGACGACGCGCGTTCCAATCTCGTAAGCGCTGACCTTGAAGCTCTCGCTGTCGGGGTTGTCGACGCTGAGGCTGCCGTAGCCCGCGATCAGCGAGATGCCCAAATGCGGAGTCACTCGAACCTCACCGGTGAGCTGCACGATCGGCAGGATCAACAGCAGCGGTGACAAGGTCAGCGAGACCACTTCAGCCGAGTCGCTCGCTGGCGGCTTGAGCGGCACTAACGTTGGCGGCGCATACGGATAGGGCGCTGGATATGGGTAGGCCGGATAGGCCGGGTACGCGGACGCAGGTGGCGCGGCGCTCGCTTGTGGCGGCGCAGCGCCCGGTGGCGGAGGGGGCGGCGCTGTGAGGGGCGGAGCCGGTGCTGGCGCGGCAGCTGCATCTGGCGCGATGGGGGGGCCAGGCTCAGCGGGAAATTGCGCAGTGGGCGGGGACGCACGCTCGGCGTTCTGCGCACTGGCCGGCGCGCTATCCACCACCGCTGAAAGAATGAACAAAGCCCCCACGACCCGCTTCATCTCTCAGAGCGTACTATAGTTCCCGTAATAACCCCCAATCGAGGTCGTTTGCGTCTAACGAAAAACGGTTGCACGCGTCTCGCCTGTGTTCCTGTTTTGGCTCTCGTGCTGGTCACGCGAGTGTCGCCTGCGCAGGATGCGCCGGGAGCATCCCCGCCGAGCGCGCCCGCATCACCTGACAGCGCCGCGCCGCCCGACACGCCGGCTCCTCCCGCTGCCGAGCCGGCCCCGAGTACGCCCGCGCCGTCTGACGCGCCGAGCCCCCCGACAACCGAGCCGGCGCCCGCGCCAGCCAACGCGCCGCCCCCGCCATCCGGTACGCCGCCCAGCACTGGCAGCGCCGCCTTCGAGCCTTTGCCCGATTCGGCAAAGCCCAAGCGCCCCGCTCGCACTCCGGCAGCCGCTCCGGCTCCCGTGCCCGCAGCCACGCCCACGACGACGGAAGCGCCGAACGCGCCGCCGCTGACCACGGGCGCCAGCACGCCGAGTAACACCGCGGCTTCTTCGGAGAGCCCTGCAGCGAAGGACGACGACGATACGAACGGGCTGTTTGGCCCATTCCGGATCGGTCTGCTGATCGGCGGCGGTTTACCTGATTTGCTGAGTCTGGGCGGCGCCATCAAGCTCACGCGCTACTTCGGTGCGGGCATCAACGTGGGCCTGATCCCGACCGTGAAAATCTCCTACTACGGCGATGCCACGCTCTCTTTCCAAGAGTACGACGCGTACGGTCGCATCTATCCGTTCGGCGGCGCGTTGTTCCTAGGCGCCGGGGTCGGCTACGCGACGGTGCGCGGTACGCTCGCGACGCACTTCGACCTGACGACGTATCGAAACATGTTCCCGGCGCAGGTTCAGGCGAGCATCCCGCCGTCACTCGACGTGAGCAGCCAAGCGTCCGTGCGGACGCTCGTGCTCACGCCGCAGCTCGGACTACTCCACACCTTCGGTTCTGGTTTCTCGATCGGCGCCGATGTCGGCGCGCAACTTCCGATAGCCCCCAGCCAGGTCGATTTCTCGACGCAAGTGCCGGCCGCGCTCCCCGCGCAAGTCCGACAACAATACGTCGACCCGAACGACGCGAAAGTGCGCTCGTCGCTCGACAAAATCGGCCGCACGCCCATCCCGACCTTCAACATCAAAGTCGGTTTTCTACTGTAAATCGAGCCAGTTCCCGTGTGGTCGCGCAGGCCCGCGCTGCACTCGGTCGCGCCGAGCCGCGCCGCATCCGGCGCGCAGAACCCCTGTCATTTCAGATTTGAAGTTTAAACTTCAACTTTGTTTTTGCGTACGCGCGGCACCATTTGCGCGTTGGCAATCCGCCTCCCGCGCTCATCTGCGCAGTGCCCACGCCCATGGCAAGCGCACCGAGACTTTCGTTGATGGTCAGGCATTGCGCCAAAGGCCGGCCCAGCCTTCGGCGTCGCGTTCAGTCGATCACGAATTCCTCGATCAGCAGACGATGCTTCAAGCTTATCAAGCGCGCGATGTCTTCTGAGAATAAATCGGGGCGCTTCGTGTACACGAGGTGCCGGCTACGGTGCACCAGATCGACGAGCACTTGGGTCAGCTCTTCACGGCTCACTCGGCCGTCGCTGATCGCTTCCACGTTGCCGAACGGCCAAGCCTCGGTGAGGCCGGCGCGCAGACGCGCCTCGTTCTCGATCAATGCCTCCCAAGGAACGTTGCGGCCGCGATTGGCGACCGGCGCGCTAAACAGCAGCAAAATCACCGAAACAGCGAGGAACATGAAGTCGGTGACTTTGTCCTTTGGTGAATGCGCGGGCGCGTACGAATCGAGATCGATGCCCTTGAGCTGGCCACGCCGGCTCATCATCAAGTTGCCGTTCTTGAGATCGTTGATCGCGTAGCCAACCTCGTGCACGCCCTCCATCCACAAGAGCACACTGGTCAGCAGATCCAACACCATCGCTGCCGACAGCGCGTGCGTGAAGGGTAGCGCCATGCGCTGCCTGCGCCAGAGCTCGCTGCCACGCGAGCTCACGGCGCGCTCGAACTCGGCTTGCGCCTCGTACTCGCTAGCGCGTGCGCTCGGCGGACGGCTCACGCTAGCGTGCTCCGTGCCCGTCACTCCCACGAGATTGTCGAGCGTGTCGCCGTCGATCAATTGCAGCACGTGATACGTGAAGCGTTGGCCCTTGAGTTTGCCGGTGTCGTACAAGCGCATCAAGTGCGGTGAACGCGCCAGTGCGCGCCCGACGGCCATCGCTTCTTCGGCCTCCAAGATGGCGTTCTTCTTCTTGCCAAGGATACGGTCGACCTTGAGCGCGACGCGGCCGGGAAAGTGCGGGTTGTTGTCGTTCAGTGCCTCATAAACTCGGCCAAATTCGCCCATGCCGAGCTGGCGGAGCAGCGTGAAGCCGACATCGCGGAACGAATCAGTGACGGTCTTCCAAGCTTCGAAGTCTTCCACGTCGACGATGCCGAATGAACCGATTGCGGGCTCGGGCGTGCGTACCTTGCGGCCTGCGCGCTCGAAATCCATGGGCTCCATCGCGGGGGCGACCTCCGGCATGGCGCCAGCAAGGCTGAGCCGGAGATACACCGAGTCCAGATATTCACACGCCGCGATGCGCACCTCTGCGGCGTCCCCCGCGTAGCCGTGGCCGCGCAACAGAAAGCCGAGCTTGTTCAACATCCGAAAGTACGGATGCCGATCCATCAAATTGGCGCGCGAGATACCACTCGACTCACTGACCATCTGCTCGTACACGTCACCCGCGGGACTCGGCACCAGGTTGCCCGATTTGCGGCTCTCGTACAGGACGTTGATC
>DATHOI010000301.1:0-6866 GCA_035485095.1 Polyangiaceae bacterium
TCTTCTCGGCTTGCAAGCGCGCTAGATCGAAGCCCAAGCTCGCGACGTTTCGGGTCAGGTCGTTGACCGACTCTTCGAAGGCGATGAACACGCCTTTTTCGCCGAGCTCCGTGCCGCGCACCAGAAATTCGACCGCGAAGATCGTCTTGCCCGAGCCGGGGCCACCGCAGATCAGCGTGGCTCTGCCCTTCGGTAAGCCCCCGTCCGTGACCTGGTCGAAGCCCGAGATACCGCTGGGATTTTTTTCTATCGTCGCGCTGTGTGCGCTACCCGAGACCGCCATCGCGCGTTGAGTATTGCAGACTCCGTGCCGCCCGGCAGCAGCGAGAATCGCTGATTTAGCGGCGTTTCCGCTACAAATTCGCCTCACTCGCCGCGCGCGCTTCAATCTCGCCACACTAGCGGCGTCGCAGCGTCGCAGACGCAGAAGGGCGAGTGGACGAACCCGCGCTGACTGTCCGCGGCGCGGATCCCCGTGCAGCAGGAGCGAGATTCAGTCGACCAGCAATCGGCGAATCGGAATCAACCCCGTGAGACTGATTGTTTCGAATTGTTAGAGCGACTGCTGATGTCGAGTCGTTCCTGATTGTCGTCGTCCTCGAGCGCGCGTTCGAAAGCGGCATTTGTGTAGTACTTTCGCGGCGGCGGTTCGCCAGTGCTTTTTACGACTTGCCCTGAGGCCGACGCGGATCAAAGCTGCTCACAGGATGAGCCTTCGCCGCAGCTCTGGAACCCGCAATCTTTCGCAGATTCGCCGAGTGCTGATCGTCGACGACAATCACGACTCCGCGGAGCTGATCGCGTTGGTGCTCGGGCGTGAGGGCCACGAGACGCGCCTCGCCCACGACGCGCGTGAAGCGATTGTGCTCGCGCTCGAGTTCCGCCCCAACATCGCATTCCTGGATATTGGCCTACCGGACATGGACGGCTTCGAGCTGCTTGCCTCGTTACGCGCCAAGCCGGAGCTCGAGGGCTGCCGTTTCATCGCCGTGACTGGCTATGATGAGCTCGTTTCATCCCGAGAAGGCGCCGGTTTCGACGCACACTTGGTCAAGCCCATCGAGCTGAGCGCGCTCGTCTCCATCGTGACGACCCTGGGCAGCCCAGCTTTGGCTCAAGCCAAGCCCGCCTCCGCCTAGCTTTATTTTTGACGGACCGCACCCTTTGCTGGCCACGGATCGTCGTCCGGGTATGAACACACTCGTCGCTCAAAAGGTGCTGGTTACTGGCGGCAGCCGCGGTTTGGGGCTGGCCATCGTCGAGGCGTTGGTCGCGGAAAAAGCGGCGGTCACCGTCGTTGCCCGCGACGCTTTGCGTCTAGAGCAAGTGTCTAAGCGGCTCGGTGTCGCGGTGATTCAGGGAGACGTGGCCGACGAAGCACTGGCGCGAAACGCGCTTCGTGAGCTGCGTCCTTCCGTGCTCGTGCTCAATGCCGGCGCACAGCCGGCCTTGGGTCTGCTTCATGAACAAACTTGGGAGGGCTTTAGTCGCACTTGGGACTGCGACGTCAAAGCGGGCTTTCATTGGGTTCAAGCGGCGTTGCAGCTCCCGTTGCCAAAAGGTAGCCGTGTGCTGCTCGGCTCGAGCGGCGCAGCGATCAACGGCTCGCCGTTGTCGGGCGGTTACGCGGGCGCGAAGCGCATGCTGTGGCTGATGGCGCAGTACGCGAACACTTCTGCCAAAGAGCTCGGGCTCGATATTCACTTTCAGGCGCTGATTCCGCAGCGCATGATCGCAGAGACGGAGCTCGGTCGCGCCGGCGCCGAGGCTTACGCTCGACGCAAGGGCGTCAGCATCGAGGCATTCCTCGCGGGTTTCGGCGCGCCCATGCCCCCCAAGGCGGTCGGAGAGCACGTGGTGTCGATCCTCACCAACCCCAAGTACGAGGCCGGCGTGGCCTTCGGTTTGAAGGGTGACACCGGCATCGTTTCGCTCGATGGCTGAGGTTCGATGACCGCAGCCGATCCTCTGGTCAGTGCGCTGCATGAAGGCAGGCGCCGCTTTCTCGAGCTCGTGGCGGACATTCGCCCGGATTTGCATCGCTATTGTGCGCGCATGACCGGCTCGGTCGCTGACGGTGAGGACATCGTACAAGACACGTTGGCGCGCGCCTACTACGCGCTCTCGGAGCTTTCGGAGCTGCCCGCGCTTCGCCCTTGGTTGTTTCAGATCGCCCACAACCGCGCGTTGGATCAGCTGCGCCGCTACGATCGCCGCATGGGGCAACCGCTCGACAACGTGGCTGAAACGCTGACTGACGACGCGGGCGATCCGGAGCGCTCGCTGGTTGCGGAGGAGGCCACGCGCATTGCCATCGCGCGTTTCTCCGAGCTCGTGCCCTTGCAGCGCAGCGCCGTCATTTTGAAGGACGTATTGGGTCACTCCAACGAGGAGATCGCGGAGCTCATTGGGCTCAGCGTGCCCGCGGTAAAGGCGGCGTTGCATCGCGGGCGCGAACGGCTGCGCTCACTCGCACAGGTCGCGTCACTCGACGCCGCGAGCGCGCCGCGCGTTCCGTCGCCCGGTCTTGCTCGGTATGCCGAGCTATTCAATGCTCGAGATTGGGACGGCGTACGGGCGCTGTTGGCCGAAGACGTGCGGCTCGACCTGGTGTCGCGGGTTCAGCGCACTGGCCGCCGTGACGTGTCGAGCTACTTCAGCAATTATTCCAACGTCCCGAATTGGCGTGTGCTCCCCGCGTTCGTGGACGACCGTGAAGTGCTCGCCGTATTTCGAGAGTCGAACAGCGCGCGGCCTGATTACTTCGTCGAGCTGACCCTTTCGGAGACGAGCGTTCGGCAGATCAAAGATTTTCGCTACGTGCCCTACATTTTAGCGGACGCTGCGATCGAGATCGCCGCGCGCAGTTCGGGCTGATAACGTTTCCAGAGATGGACCTGTCGGGCGTCAAGCGAGATGCGTTCGCGGTCGGTGCCTGTCTGGCATTCATCGCCGGCTTCGCCGATGCCTCCAGCTTCGTGGGCGCGGACGGCGTCTTCTGTGCGCACGTGACTGGCAATTTCGTAGTCTTGGCCGCAGATCTGGCGCTTCACGCGCACGCGAACGAGTGGCTCAAGCTGGCTACCTTTCCGATCTTCGTGGCCTCGGTGTTGAGCGTCACCGGTGTGTATCGTGGCATCGCGGAGCCCGGTCGAGCGTCCACGCGCCAATTGCTGGGCGTGATGTGCGCATTGTTCGGCGTGGCGTCGCTGCTGGCCGTCGCTTGGCCGAGCAGCGTTCACGCTGCTTCGAAGCCGCTGATCGTGGCGCTGCTCGTCAGCGCGATGGGCGCTCAAAACGCCATGCACCGGCTGAACCCGTCACTCGGCCCAATGACGACCGTCATGACCGGCAACGTGACGGGCTGGCTGGTCGAGACGATCCGCCCCGGACCAGCGGAAAATGCGGTCAAACATCGGCGACTAGGCGTGGCTATCGCGGCCTTCGCGTTGGGCTGCGGCTCGGGTGCGCTGAGCGTTGCGCGCTTCGGCTTCGGAGCGCTCGTCGTGCCGCTTTTGGTCGCGGTCTTCGCGCGGCTGCGCGTCGGCTGAGGGCTCACTGACACGTCGCGGTCAGCACTTGAATCACGCCTTGGCCGTTGCTCGGGTTATTCGTGGCGATTTCGAGATCGGGACGGCCGTCTCCGTTGACGTCGCCGATCGCGATCGCGCCGGGTAAGAAGCCCGCCGGTGAAGGCGCTTCGACGCCGAACGTGCCGTCCCCAACACCCATGAAGATGCCCACACTGTTGCCACCGAAATTGGGCACGGCCAAATCGAGGTGACTGTCTGCGTTCAGATCTCCGATCGCCACTCGCAGGTCGCCGCTCGCGACCGTTGCGCCGTGTGTGTTGCCGCTGGTTGGGTATCTCACTTGTGCCGCAAAGTTGCCGCTGCCGTCGTTCATGAACACGCCGATACTGGCGGTGTTCGTGCCGAAGCTCGCGACCACGATGTCGGGCGCGCCGTCGTGATTCAAATCAGCGACAGCGATCGATTTGGGGTTTTCCACGTTGGGCGCGCCGGCGCCCGCTACGTAGCTATTTTGTGCCCCGAACGTGCCGTCGCCGTTGTTGAAGAAGACGCCCATGCCGACCGGTTTTGCGACGGCGAAGTCGAGGTGCCCGTCGCCGTTGAAATCGCCCACCGCGACGGATGGCACGCTGAGCGCTGAGCTACCGACGGTATAGGCAACCTTTCCGCCGAACGTACCGTCGCCCGGATTCGTGAACACCCACACGCCGTTGTACACGGCGACCGCCATGTCCGGTCCGCCCTTGCCATCGAAATCAGCGATCGCGATCGAGCTCGGCGGGCCGTTCGAGTCGTACAGCACTGGACCGGCGAAGGTGGCGTCTCCGTTGTTGAGAAACACCTGCACGCCGCCCGGTTGGCTGGTGTTCCCGTTGTCGGAGACAGCCAGGTCCAGCTTGCCGTCGGCGTTGAGGTCCGCGAGCGCGAGCGTGTAGTCGCTGAGCATGTACGGCGTGGTCAGGAACTGCACCGCAGCGAAAGCGCCCGCGCCGTCCGCGTGAAACCACGGCAACGCGATGCCAACGAACGAGCTTTGGTCCGTCACCACGAGATCGGGGAGCTTGTCGCCGTCGAGATCCCCGAGGCCAATCGACGCGGGGATGCCGCCGAAAGTGGCCAAAGTCTGCGAGGTGAAGCTGAGCGTCGGACAACCCGCAACCCCCGCGCTTCCGCCGCTTGCGCTTCCGCCAGTCGTCGCGCTGCCTCCGTTCGCCGCTCCGCCACTTGCGCCGGCACCCCCCGTCGCGCTTCCGCCGCTTGCCGCTCCGCCACTCGCTGCGCTGCCGCCCGTCGCGCTTCCGCCGTTTGCGGCTCCGCCACTCGCTGCGCTGCCGCCCGTCGTCGCGCTGCCGCCGTTTGCGGCTCCGCCCCTTGCGCTGGCACCACCGGTTGCGCTGCCTCCGTTGGCTGCTCCGCCACTCGCGGTTCCGCCATTCGCCGCTCCGCCGGTCGTGCCTGTGCCGCCGTTGCTGCTTCCACTCGCAGCAGCGCTGCCACTGGCGCCCGCCCCAGTGAGCCCGCTCGAGCCTCCAGCTCCAAAGCCCCCGCCAAGTCCACCCGAGCCCGCCGTGGACGCGGTCTGAACACGGGTCGCCACGAGATCCGAGTGGTCGCAACCTGCGGTAAGGCTGAGCAGCAAGAGCCAGCGGCGGCGGAAATGCATGACCAACCTAGCCAGTGTAGACGTGTCGAGAAACGGGTCACAGGGTCATTCCGACTGATACGCCCCCAATCTCGGCCCGCACAGAGGACGGAGCTTGGGACACGGAGCGCGCGAAACAACCTGCGGACCGCGACGTAACGCTTGGCCGCGGGGTGGCCATTTCATTTCAGATCTGAAGTTTAACCTTGAACATCGTTTTTGCGCGACGCACGGGGTCGAACGCGGGAAAAATGACGTTTGCGGGCGTAGCTCCATCCGGTGGGGCGTTAGGTCGCGCGTTTCTCTGGAGAGAACAGCCGCGGCAGGGGGCTGAGCCGCGACTCGGACGCTGTCGGCGGCTCAGCTCGAGGAAGAGTGCTCAGGCGAGGAGCAGCGGCAGGACGGTGTCTTGAGAATACTGCCAGATCAACGACGAGTCGTGTGTTTGGAACGCTGCGCCGTTATAGTAAGTGTGGTTGCGACCTTGGAGCGCGTTCAGCCTGTTGTAGAAGCCCGCGTTGATCTCTTGCGAGCTCACGCGCAGCTCGAACGGATTGTGTGCGCTGAACACGGTAAACTCTTCCACTCGGGGTGGCGACGGGAACGTGGCTGGGTCGTGCAGCCGCCGCACGTCGTCCACGATGTTGCGCTGCACTTCGAAATCGCTCAAGCGCACCGCGCTGCCGTACTTGCAGTTCCATAAACCGGGCACTCGGGTGGGTGAAAGGCCGTAAATGCCCGGCAACGGCGGCAGATTGTACAACGTGCCCTGGCCGATGTTGGCTACTGTCAGGCCTGCCGGCACCCCAGAAAGCTTCAGAATGGCAGTCCAATAGAAGTTGTTCTGGAATTGACCGAAGACGCTCGCCTCGGTTCGGTCGAGATCGATATTGTGAAGGTTGTCGAGTGTCGGTGGGCAGGTGACGAGCAGCTTCTTGGCGCGAATTTCTTTGCTGCCGCTCGGCGTATCGACGAGCACCGTCACGCCGTGGTCGTGCCGAGTGATGCTCTGGATGTCGACGCCGAACACGATGTTGTCGCTGCCGAGCAACGCTGTCGCCTTGCTGTAGATTTCGCTATTGCCGCTCGGATCGATCAGAAATCGATTGCTGAAGATCGACGTGAGCACGGCCGAGCTGAAGTTTTTGAGCACGTACACGGTCGGCATCTGCAGCAGATTGCCGAGGCCCTGCCCGAACTGGAAGGCCGTGCCGACCAGCGCTTGGAGCGAGTATTTGAGCACGAAATCCCCGAATGGCAGCAGTAGATCAGGGGGAATTGGCTGCGGGAAATTCGAGCCGCTATCGAGATCGTAGTACGTCGCTTTGAGGGTCTGCAGAAACCCGAAGTAAAAGCCGAGCGCGGCGGCCGTGTCCGCTTGCGACGGTGGCGTGAAGCCGGTGACCGGTTTGCCGGTCCGAAAGTCGAAATTGACCTGCGCGCCACCGAGGTCCGCTGGAGAGATCGGAATCGACGTGACGCCGAGGCGCGTGAAGTAGGCCTCGACGACCGGAATGTCGTTGAACACGACCACGCCGTAGTCAGTCGGAATGCCCGTCGCTGGATCCACATAGGTCTCGGTGTGGCCGCCGAGGCGCGTCTTGCGCTCGACGATGACCACGCTCTTACCTGCGTCTTGCAAATGCACCGCACTGAAGGTCCCCGATGAACCGCCGCCCAACACACACACG
>DATHOI010000302.1:0-8184 GCA_035485095.1 Polyangiaceae bacterium
CTTCGGAGGCGGCGGGGGCGGTGGTTTTTCTGGCGGCGGCGGCGGCTTCGGTGGTGGAGGCTCGTCGGGCTCATGGTGACGTCCCTGTTGTCGGACAGCGGCGCCCGTGATGTCGAAGCAGCGGTCACGCGCGTGGAGCAGTCCACGTCGGCGCAAGTCGTGGTCGCGGTCGTGCCGCGCAGCGCGGATCACTGGCATGGTCGCGTGCTGGTGGCCGTGCTGTGGTCGCTGGCCGCGGCGCTCGCCGTGTGGCATTTCATGCCCGGAAACAGCCCAATTTTGGCGCTCGCTGCTGAAGCTCTGGTGGGCGGGGCCAGCTTTTTCATGCTCGGTTGGGCACCATTGCAGCGCTGGTTGGTCTCACCCGCGGCGGCCGAGCGCGCCGCGCACGCGCGCGCATTTCAACTCTTCGCCGAGCACGGCTTGTATGGCACCAAGCGTCGCACGGCGCTGCTCATTTTCGTGTCGGAGCTCGAGCGGCGCGTCGTCTTGCTCGGTGACGCGACGATTCACGCGCACCTGGGCGAGGCGGGTTGGAAAACGGAGGTAGCGCGTCTGATCGCGCAGATCCGCGCGGGCCGCTTGCGCGACGGCCTGCTCGAGGTACTCCACGAGCTCGAACCGCGCTTGGCCGCTGTCGCGCCGCACCAGGCTGACGACACGAACGAGCTCCCGGACAGCGTTCTCCGGCAGTGACTCCTCCGCGCTAGCTCGAGGAATCGAGGCTCTTGAACTCGGAGAACAAGCGAGTGAGGACGCGGATCATTGGTGCCACATCACTTGCGGCCGCCATCTCGCGGCAAGAGTGCATGCTGAGCATGGGGTTTCCGACATCGACCGTGCGCATGCCGAGACGCGCCGCGGAAATCGGACCGATGGTGCTGCCGCAGGGCATGTCGTTGCGCGAGCTGAAGGATTGCGGCTCGACCCCGACGGCGCGACACGCGAGCCTAAACGCCGCGGCTGCGGGGCCGTCGCTGGCGTAGGATTGGTTGACGTTGACCTTGATCACGGGCCCCGCGCCGAGCAGCGGGCGGTGCTGTTTGTCGTGCTTATCCACGTAGTTCGGGTGCACCGCGTGCGCCATGTCCGCCGACACCAACAGTGAGCGCGAAATGGCGCGGGTCAATGCGCTCGACTCCTGCGTCGAGGACCCGACGGCGAGGCGCTCCAAGAGATCTGACAAGAACGTCGAACGCGCGCCCGCTGCGCTTTGGCTGCCGACTTCTTCATGATCGTAGAGCACGACGACGCGGCTCGCTTCGAGCCCGCTCGCGGCGCCGAGCAGCGCGCTCAACGCCGCGTGACACGACGCCAAATTGTCGAGCCGGCTAGAAAAGACGAACTCGTCCTGGCCGCCTGCTAACGTGGCGCGCTGTGTGTCATACAGACAAAGATCGAAGCCGAGCACGTCCTCCTCGCGCGCGCCGCCGGAGGCCGTGCCGCGCAAGCACTCTTGGAGGAGCTCGGAGAAACCACCCGCGCTGCGCTCGAGACCGAGCACCGGCAAAAGCTGTGTTTGCGCGTTGAGCAACAGTCCCTGCGTGTTCACTTCGCGATTCAAATGGATGGCCAGGTTCGGGATACGACACACGGTGCGCGTCAGGTCGACTAGCTCCGTCTGTCCGTCCGCAAGCACGACGCGACCGGCCAGTGACAGATCGCGATCTAGCCAAGTCGAGAGCAGCACGCCGCCATAGACTTCGATGGCCAGCTGCCGATAGCCGACGCTGTTCAGATCCGGGGCGGGCTTCAGGCGCAGGTTGGGTGAGTCGGTATGCGCGCCGACGAGCACGAAGCCGGCCTCTGCCGGCGCTTTCGCGCCCAGCTCGAAGGCGGCGATGGAACCGCCTGCGCGCACCACGAAACCACGGGTTCCAGGCTCGAGCTGCCATGCTTCCGACTCGCGAAAGGGCAGAAAACCGGCCGCGATCAAGCGGCGCGCGACCTCTCTGACCGCGTGATAGGGCGTCCGCGAGGCGTCCAAGAAAGCCAGCAGATCGGAGACTTCGGGGGTTCTGTCCTGGTCAACCATGCGCTGGGACTATACTCCGGGCCTCGTGATCACGCGCGACGTCTCGTTCGAAGGGTTCACTGCAAGCGACTGGCAACGCCTGGCCGACGTATTTCGGGCGCCGAGCTCAGCCTCTGTGACGGGCGTGCGCGCCGCCGAGCACGTGGTGAGCGGCGGTGTCGTGGCGGTCACGACCGGCAATCGCCTACGCAAGCTGGTCCATACGAAGCGGGGGCGCCTCGACCTACAGAGCGCCGAGTGGCCGCAGAAGCTACCAGCGCTGGCCGGCCGCTACGGTTCGAGCTGGGCCGTCGAGCTGTCTGCGGGCGCGCTCGAGGACCTAGTGGAGCGGTTTTCGGAGCGCTTGCGTCCGCGTCAAGACTACCTGGAGCAGGCCCTCGAGCTCGGCCGCGCGCTTCGCGAGCTGGAGGCCGAGGGCTTGGTTGCGATGTGGCCCAAGCGCTTCGCCGATATTCCACTGCCCGGATCGCGTGTCATCGGCACGGCGCTCGATCTGTTGTGTGGCGACGGCCGCGCCGTTGCGCTCGGCGTGTTTCGCCACGGCGAGCTATACACCGGGCTCGTCGCGCGCCGCCGCGGACTCGGCTTCGATCGCATCGTCGGTCCCGACGAGCTGCGCGGCGAGATGGGCCTTTTATCCGGCGATTTCCGGCGCGACTATCGGCACTTCGTGGCTGCCGCCGAGCGCCAGGTGGGGCTCTTGTCGCTCGGCGTGTTCGGTGAGTTGCCCACCTTTCAAATGTTGGCGCGCGATGCGACGCCGGGGTCGTTCGCGCTGGCGGTGGCGGCGCGGGATTTGATCATTTCGCCGACGAGTCCAGCCTTGGCGCTACCTCTCGGTATCGACGTCGGTCGCGCGGCGTTTGCCGGACTGCGCGGTCTCGCGGATCGCTTCGGCGCGGGTGCGGCGCTATCGCCGCTCTTCGGGCGCGCGGAGGAGTTCGTGTCCCGCGATCTGTCGGCGTTGCTCGGCTTCGATCCCTGGGCGGCGCTGGTGGGCTTGTTCGAGCGGGACACTCGGCAGGAGCACGACTAAGTGGCTTCGTCCGGTCGCATTCGACGCCGCCTGGCGCTGGCGATCGTGCTCACGGCGTTGATTCCGCTGTTGGCCGCGATTTGGCTGGCCGAAGACACCGTGCGTCGGACGTCTGCGCGCTTCTTCGTACCCGAAGTGGGCTCACACCTCGACCGCTCGCTCGGCTTGTATCAAGAGCTCGCCCGGAGCGTGAAAGCGTTGATGCGTCAGGAAGGCGCTGAAATTGCGCTCGGGCCCGGCTTACGCAAAGCCGCAAAGAGTGGCGACCACGCCGCCATGGAGGACGAGCTACGCCGCGCGTTCGCCGAGCACCCGACTTTGGTGACGCTCTCCGTGAAGGACCCTGACGGCAAAGTGCTGGCCGAGGTGAAGCGAGACAAGCCGCTCGACCCGAGCAAAGAAAATCAGCTCGAGGTCACGCGCCCGCTTTCGGACGTGCCCGAGGGAGAGGACACGAACGAGCTTGCTGCGGTGTTCGCCGCCGACAAGGGCCACTTCGACGAGCTCGCTGAAATGAGCCAATTCGTCGACACTTACAAGCAAATCGAGCAACGGCGTGGCGCGGACGAGCGCAGCTACGTGCTCGCATTCGCGGCCTTGCTCGGGATCACGATCCTGGCGGCGATCGGCGTGGGCAGTTTGTTGGCGCGAGGCGTCTCCCGGCGCATCGGCGAGCTGGCGCGCGCCACTCGCCTCGTCGGTGAGGGTGACTTGAACATCCGCGTCCCCGAGGGTGGAGGCGACGAGATCGCGGATCTTGCGGGCGCATTCAACCGCATGCTCGGAGAGGTCGAGTCGAGCCGCGGCCGCATCGAATACCTGCAGCGGATCAGCGCGTGGCAGGAGATGGCGCGCCGCCTCGCGCATGAAATCAAAAACCCACTCACCCCCATTCAGCTCGCGGTGCAAGAGGTCCATCGCCGTTACGCTGGGGGCGACCAGGACTATCAACGTCTGGTCGACACGACGCTCGAGATCGTCGAAGACGAGGTCGGCACACTGCGCCGCTTGGTCGGAGAGTTCTCCGACTTCGCACGCCTGCCTCAGGCTAGCCTCGAGCGTGCGGACCTGGCGGAATTCCTGCGCGAACAGGCCGCTCGCTTCGGCATTCGCGATGGCGATCGCGAAAGCGGTGACGCTCTAGAGGAGCTCTTGTCTCTGGGCGGTACGGCTCAAATTGCAGTCGAATTCTCGGTCCCCAAAGAGCCCTGTGAGGCGCTGATGGACCGTCAAATGTTGCGCCGAGTGCTGTTCAACCTGGTGCGCAACGCTGCCCAGGCAGTGCTCGACCACGAAAACGGGCGCGTGCTCGTGAAGTTGAAACGCGACGGCGAATTTTGGAATATGGACGTCGAGGACAACGGTCCCGGCATTCCGCAGGAGCTACGAGAAACCGTGTTCGACCCCTACGTGACGACCAAAGACGATGGCACCGGGCTCGGGCTGTCGATCGTGAAAAAGATCGTGATCGAGCACGGCGGTACGATTCGCGCCGACGAGAGCTCGCTCGGTGGTGCGCGACTGCGGGTGCGTTTGCCCGTGCTCGGAACGCGCGCCGCCGAGCGCGCACTCGAGGAAGCACCGCTTTCGCTGCAGGCTGACGCCGACACTCGCGCAGGTTTGTCATGAGTATCCGGCCTCATTCCAAGGAGGATTCGCGACAAGGCTATATCGTTGCGGCGCTCGTCGTCGTGATCAGTCTGAGCTTCGGGCTGTTCGGGCTGCCGCGCTTCGGGCGGCACCCGGCGCACTCGCAGTCCTCGCTGATCGGTCGCCCCGCGCCGGACTTCATGCTCCGCGAAATCTCGGGCGACAGCGTGGGGAAGACGCAGCGTCTCTCGGATTTACAGGGCAAAACCGTGCTTTTGGATTTCTTTGCCAGCTGGTGCGGGCCGTGTCGAGAGCAAGCTCCGATCGTCGATCGGCTGGCACAACGCTTAGCGGGGCCAGCCTTCGCCGCGTACGGTGTGGCCACGAGCGATCAGATTGCAGATACCGAGAGCTATCTGAAGGATCACCGCCCGAGCTACCCCGTGTTGTTCGACGCGGACAATCAGGCAGCGGGAGGCTTCGACGTTTCCGGTTTGCCCACTTTGTTGGTGATCGACAAAGGCGGCATCGTGCGCGCGGTCGAGACGCGCGTCGTCGGCGAGAGCGAGCTCGAGAGCCTGATTCGAGAAGCTCAGGGGAGCTGAGCGAGCGGCGCGCTCAGGGACTCAGGTCTGCGCCGCTTCGCGGCCACAACTTCGAGTGCCCGAAGCTGTAACCGAGGATGCCGCTGAGCGAGCTGAAGTGAGCTCCGACGGAGAACGTGTTGTCGAGCTCCGGATAGAGCGCGTCGTCGACCCGCAAGCCACCGGAGACGACGAGCTCGTCGAAGTCGGAGGGCGCGTCGGCGTTTTCGGTCAGCACGACGGCGTCGGCGAGGCTCAGCCACATCGAGCGATACGCTCCAGACAATGCGCCGCCATCCGCGAGTGCTCCGGGATCTGCCACGAAAATGGCCGAGAACGGCAGAGCAGCCAAGCTTTGTTCGAGCGCTACGGACGGTTCGTCGAGCTCCGTCGCTCCGCCAAACTCGGAAGCGTAGCCGCTCAGTGTCACGCGCTCACCAACGCGCACCCCGAGCGTCGCGGCACCCGAATACACCGCCAAGCCCGAGTACGGTAGGAGCGAGGAATCTTGTACGAAGAAGCCCTGCGAGCTGGACCCGGGCGGACGGAGCGCGGTGACGTAAGCGTGCTCGATGACCACTGCCGTGCCGAGCGGGATGCGAGGCATGCTGCTCGGATCGGCCAACTGCTGAATGCTCACGGGGCACGGTCGCAATCCGGGGTTCGCGGTTGGGCAAGGATCGCAGGCATCGCCCTGCCCGTCCCCGTCGCTGTCGAGCTGGTCGGGGTTCGTATCTTCGGGACAATTGTCGCGTGCGTCGTCGACCCCGTCGTCGTCGCGATCGAAGAGCGGGGGCTCAGGGCAAGAACCAGCGCTGAGCGGACACGGATCGCACGCATCACCGATGCCATCGGCGTCGTAGTCTGCTTCTGCACCGTGATCGAGTAGGCGCACCGGGTCGAAGACATCGGGGCACAGATCGACTGCGTCGGGAATGCCGTCCCCGTCGCGGTCATCGAGCCGCGATTCTGGCGCGTACTCCCCGGGTCGAGTCGGGACACAGCTCGGTTCACCGGGCGGGGTTTCGCAGGAAAATAACGGGTAAATGGCCTCGCCGACCGCTCGTAGTGCGCTGAGTGTGACGCCGGTGTCAGCGAGCAAACAGACGGCCTTGGAGGCGTCGCAGACCTCCAGTGTTTCGCAGTCGGGCGTGCCGAACGCGTTCATCAGAGTCTCGTCGCCGTACAGCGCGCGACCAGCGCGCAGCACGAGCGCTACGTCTGCTGGACCGGCTTCGACCACTGCGCTGTGGTCGACGAGCCCGTGCTTTGAAAATATCGCGACGTCCGCCGTGTAACCGGGCTCGAGTGCACCTAGGCCTCGTCCGATGCCCGCTGCGCGCGCCGCGTTGCTCGTCACCATGCGGAACAGATCGAAATCCGAGAAGGCATGGTCGTACGCGTTTTCTGAAAGTGCGCGCGCGCACGACAGCTCACGCCCCAAATTCATCGAGCCGCTGAGCAGCCAATCACTGCCGAGAACGAGCCCGACCCCCATCCGCTTCAGCAGCGTGACCGGCGCAGTGTTGCCGTACAGGCTTAGATTCGAACGGGGCGACCAGATGACCCAAGACCTCGCAGCCGCAATGGCCTCGGCTTCCGGCGCGCTGATCGCGACGGCGTGCACGACCGCGCTCTTCGGACCGAGCAGGTCGTAGTCGCCGCGCTCGCTGCAAATCAGCTCGTTTTGCGCGATTGGGTCGATGCCTTCGGCCAAGTGCGGCAGGTAGGCGCTGGTCTTCTTGATTTGTGCGCTCGTGGCGCGCGTCTTCTGGTATGAGCAATCGCTCGTGTGTCCGACACCGTTCGTGTCGGCGAGCGGAAATGTGTCCGAGTCGATCTGACCCACGAGCAGTCCTTCACTGAGCCCCGGCACGTCCAAGTTGCGAACGAGCCCGGGCTGCCCGGCGCCCCCGGCTATCGAAGTGACGCCACTGAGCAGCATGCGAAGTTCTTGGGCCAAGACCACGCTACTACTGGCGCTGCCGGCGTAGTCGAGCTTGGTATGACCGTCTAGGCCCAAGCGCCATTGCGCGCGGTCGTCGTATCGCTCCGTGCTCGGAGTCGAGTTGGGCGCGTTGTTGGCGTAACCGAGGTGGTCGTGGAGGTTGATGAGGCCGGGTGAAACCACGCTATCCGGACAATCGATCACGAGCGCGCGCGGGTCGCTCGCGCACGCGCAGTCAGCGCAAACGATCACGCCGCTCGAGTCGATACCGAGCTCGCCGTGTCGCAAGACCTGCGCTTTTTGTAGGATATCGCCACGAATCAACAGGCCGAAGGCCGGGTCGCCCGCGCTCGTACACTGCCCGCCCTCGGGCTGGGAGGACGATTCGGCGCCGGCGCAAGTCACTATCGTGTAGCTCGGCGAGAGCGCTCCAGGCTGCGCGGCGCCGTTTCCGGCGCGGCCTTTGGTTCCGGACACGCCAGCTCGCTCGCCGCTCGCGGGGTCGAAGGATGACGAGCTTGTGCCGCCGTTTCCGGCGCTCGCCGCGCCATTGGGGTCGAAGGGATGCAATTCGCACGCGGCGCAGCACGCCAAGAGCCCGAGGCAGCAGACTGAGTCCCGAACGCGCCCACGTCCTGGCAGGATCCCCATCCCGAAGAGCGTCGGTCAGCGCTGATGCTCGGTTGCTCGACTTCGCGTTAGCGGTCGCTGGCTATTGATGGCCCGTCCATCTCGAGTGGGACGAGTCGCGGAACGAGCTTTATCTCGGCCAGCGCGACGGTCATGCGCTGACCCTCCAGAGTGAAAGGAATGCGCCGCGTCTCGCCGGCAGCAAAGACCGTCAGCTCGCCGTGAATCGGGCCAGAGCCGCCAGCAGAACGCACGATTTCCACGGTGTATTCGCCTGGTTTTGCGCCGTTCAGCGCCAGCCCCTCACGGCCGTGGTCGAGCACGTCGCGGGCGCTGATGACTTCATGAGTCGGCGCGCCCA
>DATHOI010000303.1:0-5254 GCA_035485095.1 Polyangiaceae bacterium
ACGTCTCCTTTGACGCTGGTAACCTGGCAGCGCGCTCACAGTGGGCGCGCTGTCCTCGTAACCTGATGAACAGAAAGCTCGTTTCCTTAAGCTACGCTCCGCTCCGTATCGCGCGAAGATTGGGTTTGACGCGGACTGAACGGATTGGGCATAAACTTCATTCCAGCGAGGTATACGCGAAGCTTGGTAACGCGAGCGTTTCCGGCTTCGGACTACCTAATCCCAACTAGAGGTTAGGAATCGCCAGGCGCGGCACTGTAATTCGCGGAAGCAAATGTGTCAAGAAATCAGCATCGATTTCTTCATGCGTTGCTCAAACGAGCAGCATTTCAGTGACGACGGATGGTCCGGTGGGGATTAGCTGTTGATGCTCGATTGGGTGGCAAGCTCTGCTGCCAACCCCCAGCGCACGCCGCGATCCGAGACCAGGAGCTTCGTCGCGCCGGACCAGCGTAGCACAGCGTACGCGATCGCGCTGCCGACGACGATCACGTCGGCACGTGAGGGCTCTATGCCGCGCAGCGCGCGTCGCTCCGCGACGTTGAGTGTCGCCAGCCGCGTCGCGAGTCGCAGGACGACGTCGCGCGTGAGCTCGCTGCCGTGTACGCGAGCGGCGTCGTACCGCTCCAGTTGCAGCTCGAGGGCTGCGAGTTGCGTCACCGTACCGGCGACGCCTACTAGCGTTGCGTCGGCTTCGAACCTGGGCGCTCGTTCGAGTGCCTTCTCGATGTCGCGGTCGACGCTCTGCATTTCTGAGGCGGTCGGCGGATCGCTGTGCACGTGTCGTTCGAACAATCGCACGCTGCCTATGTTTAAGCTAACCGCGGCGTTGATCGTGCGCGTACCAGCGCCGAGCTCGCCGCTGACGATCTCGGTGCTTCCGCCACCGATATCGAATACCGTTACTTTGCCCGATACAGGGAGCCCCGAAAGTGCGCCGATGAACGTCAAACGCGCTTCCTCGTTGCCGTCGATCACGCGGGGCGTGACGCCAAGCACCTCCCGCGCGCGAGCAACGAAGTCTTCGCCGCCGGTGGCATCGCGCAGGGCACTCGTTCCCACGACGTCGAGTCGCGACACCGAATGCGTGCTTAGCTCGCTGGCGTACTGCGCCAAGCACGCCAATGTTCGTGCGCTCGCTTCGGGCAACAGCTGACGGCTGCGGTCGACGCCCTCGCCCAGGCGCGTCACCGTCGCTCGCTCGACGATTGGCCGCAGCGCGCCGCCCTCGGCTTCGGCGATGAGCAGCAGGACCGAGTTGGTCCCGATGTCGATCGTGGCGACGCGCATGATGAGAAACAGAGCGAAATCGCCCCGATTCGGCCTACTTGGCGAGGCTATTCAGGCTCAGCATTTCAGAAACGTCCGGCTGCACGACGAGCTCGACGCGCCGGTTCTTATTGCGACCCTCGTCGGTGTCGTTGCTGGCGACCGGGTCGGTGTCGGCGTAACCCGCCGCACTCCAGTTCGCCGGGCTCAGCCCGCCGCCGAGTCCCGTCTTCGCGTCCAGTGGCGAAGTCAGGAGCAAGAGCACGCTGCGAGCGCGCATCGCCGATAGGCCCCAGTTGTCCTTGAATGGACCGCCAGCGAGCGGCTTGGAGTCAGTGTGTCCGGCAACTTGGAAGCGACGCTTCGAAAGATCTGAGTCCTTGCCGATCACGTCGGCGACCTGCATCAGGATCTTGCTGCCCTCGGCCTTCAGATGATCTTGGCCTGAATCGAATAACACGTCGCCAGGCAGCTGGATCAACATGCGATTGTTGCGCACTTCCACCTTCAACCCGAGCTGCGTGAGCTTCTGCAATTTGGTTTGTAGTAACTCGAAGCGCTTCCGGATCGCGTCGAGCTGCTCGGTTCGGCGCGCGTACTCCTCGAGCGCCTTGCGCTGCTCGGCGAGGCTCTGGTTCAAGTTGTCGAGGTTTGCGCCGCGGTCGGCGAGTTGCTTCTTGAGTCCGTCGATCTCTTGCACGGCCTCTTGATAGTCGGACTGACTTTTCTTGTGCGCATCGGTCTGCGCTTTGAGTTGGTTGGTTAGGCTTTCGTTCTCGCGGACCTTCTGGTCCCATTCTTCTTGCGAGTAGCCGCAAGCGGTGACGCCAAGCGACAAAAGTAAAAACAAACTTGTGGGTCTTAGGAGGCTCGAAAACTTCATGGGATCTCGTCGGCTGCGGGGCGAATGGGCGCGTCCGCTCAGAACGGACTAGGGCACTCGACGGTGCACGTCAAGTCCGCGTGTTGACAAGGTTTTTTGTAGGCCAGCCGACCGACACATGGGGCTTTTGGGGCACTTGGAAAAGCACTAAACAAGTGCGCTGTCTGCAAGACATGCGACCCTGTTACGCCGTGTTCTCCGGGCCACCGAAGATCGCAAGTGAATTTTTTTCGTTGACACATCACAATAGGTGGCAATATACGTCTTGCAACATACCCTCGGATTGGGGTCATCGTGACCTTGGTCCGAATGCTGGGAGGCAATCGAAAATGGCTGCAAAAAAGACCCGTACCAAGTCCGCTAAGAAACCCGCTGCCAAGAAGGCGCCGAAAGTCGCGAAGAAGCGCACTGCCAAGCGCAAGGCTGCCAAGAAGGGCGCCAAGAAGCGCAAGAAGGCTGCCAAGAAGGCGTGAGCCTTCGCCGGGCTGATTAGGCCGAGACTTGCGGGCGCTTCGGCGTCCGCTGACTTCGGCTGAGCGGCCCAGCGGGAACTCGAGCGTGTCCGAAGCCGGGCGCGCTCGAGCCAAAGTGCTCGGTGCTGCGCGCCCCTAGGCGCGGACGAGCCACCAAGCCCTTGCTGCTCTTCGGGGAGCAAGCTCCTTGGCGTCGAGCACGCGGTCGGAAGACATCATGGTCCGCCCGCGTGCTCGGCACGACTAA
Organism: Polyangiaceae bacterium; assembly: GCA_035485095.1. Lineage (GTDB taxonomy): Bacteria > Myxococcota_A > Polyangia > Polyangiales > Polyangiaceae > PMG-095. The sequence goes on from DATHOI010000303.1 coordinate 2,873, forward strand.
GCTGATTCAGAGTGTTCCGTTGCAGCGTGCAGCGAGCCGTCACTCACCGAGATACAAGCGCAGCGAGCCCGCGGCGGCTCTGCGGTCGAAGGCGACTCCCGCGAGCTCATCGCGCTTGGAGATGTCCTCGAAGAGCTGTAGCAGAAAGCCGTGGAAGGCTACGCATTCGTCTATGGCCGCCTCCAATCGCGCGGGGTCGACCAGATCGGTGTCTTCGAGCCCGGACATCGCGGCCATGAACGCGTCGAAGCGTGGATAGTCGGTGGAACGCAGCAGCGGGTAGCCCATGGCTCTGAAATAGGCCAGGAACTCGCGAACGTATTGAAAGTTGTTCACTGCCGCCCAGCGATCCTCGGCGGGCGAGTGCTGCGCCTTGCTCGAGAACGCGCGCACGATCTGCGCGAACATCCAAACGTCGCGACGTAACCGCTCGCTCGTCTCTCGCCGCGCGGCTTGATCGTCGAACACGCCGCCTTCTTCGAGACTAGCGCCTAGGGCCTTGCCCAAGAACAGCACCGCGTTCTGCAGCGCCGGCCGCAGATTTTCGACGCATAGGTCCACGCGCTGGCGCAGATCGGCCGCGCGCGTGTTCGCGTCGAGGGCCGGCAGATCGTGTTGGAACGCGCGACGCAGCTCCAAGCGCAAGCTCCCAGCGATACCCTGCAACGCGCTTCTGATCCCGATCAGGCGGTGGCCGCCCGCGCGTAGCGCAGCGGAACGCCCGCGAATCTGCGTCGCATTGAGGCTCAGCAAATCGCGCTCGAATCCTTCGGCGAGTAAGAGCCCCGAATGCTGTCGCAAGTAGTCGCTCAGGGCTCGCGCATCGGAGCGCAGCACGCTCAGCACCATGTAGGTGCTGCCGACTTGTTGGCGACGTCGCTCGACATCGCCTGCGATGCGGCCGAGAAGCGACAGGTAACGGAGCATACGAAAGAGTGACAGGAAGGTGAGCGCGACCAGGCGATGCGCCTCCGCTCCGGGCACGCTGCGGATCAAATCCAGCACCTGCGCAGATTTGATCCGGTCGAACTCCGGGCGAAATTCGAGAGCATTCAGCGGATTGAAGAACGCGCTGCGATCGATTTCGCGATACACGGTCGCCAGCATCGCGTGAAATAGCCGAAACGAAACGCGCGGCGTGCGCAGCATCCCCTCCAACACTTCGTTGGCAGAGGTCAGGCCGTGACGCAGCGTTACCAGGCTTTCTTGTGGGGTATTTTGCTGTGCGCCCTGGGTGAGCAAGCGCGTCCGCGCGTTGTCCTCGGGCAACATCGTTTCGAGATAGCGATGAAAGACGAAGGCGCGATCGAGCGAGCCGAGTAGTTGGCGAGCCAGCTGGATCGCGCGCTCGAGCCCGTCGTGATAGGTTTGCAGTGCGAAGCGGAAGTCTTGCGTGACGACCAACGCCCGTCGCGGCGGACCCGGGTGATTACGTGGGTTGGAAAAGCAGGCCGTGGCTTTGAGCAAAACTTCGAACTCGAAGAGCACGTCGTCTTTGCCCTCCAAGGCGAGCTCGTTGAGCCAGCTTTCGCGCAGCACGCGGTGCTCGCGATGAATGGCACGCGTGCCGCTGAGAAGCGCGCTGTACGGGTCCTCACCGGGCGTGCTCGGAAGCAAGCTTCGCCTTGGAAATGCGGTAACCACTGAGCCTCGTCGAACCCGAGATCTTGGGGGTTCAGGGCGTGAAATTGAACGGGTAGTTCGTGCTGGTCTCCATGGCGCGCGACGATTTCGGGAATTTGATGCCCTTGATCACGCCAATTACGCAGTCGACCACCGCGGGTGACTTGAGCGTCGAGCGCTCTTGATTCAGCTCAGCGGACTTCACGTTGCCCTCGGGGTCCAGAACGAAGTGAATCGTTACGTCGCCCTTCAGGTCTTTCAAATCCTTACGCGCGTCTTCGTAACACTTTCGCGCCGCTTTCCGATTGTCCATCACTAGCTTGCGGATCACGTCCATCGTGCGCGTCTCCGGCGCCTTGGCATCTCCGCTTGGTGCGGGGGCGTCGGCCGCCGCGGTCGGTTTGGCGTCTCCATTTTTGGCGGCATTTTCTCCAGCCCAACCCTCTTCGTCCGCCGCGGGTTTGCTGGGAGCAGCGTCGGTCGCGCTGCTTGCGCTTGCTGACGGAGCAACCGCCGCGGGCTCCGGAGTCGTGGGCGGCGGCGAGCTGCCGCCGCATGCGGCTGCGCAGAGGGCGACCAGAGACAAGAGCGACCGGAAAGCGTATTCGACACGCATGGCGCCGGATATTACACCGCAACGCCGTTTCTGCGACGGCAGAAGGCACGACTCGAAAAGCAGCGCTAAAGTCCGGTGAATGTCGACTTTGCGTCCAGCCGCGACGCTAGGCGTGTCAGCCGGCCTTGAGGAAAGGCTGCCAC
>DATHOI010000304.1:0-26615 GCA_035485095.1 Polyangiaceae bacterium
GTTGAAGATGATCGCAGACAGGATGGCACTTTCCGGACTGGCCAATCGCATAACATTGAGCGCGCCCAGCGGCGGATAGAAGGCGACGAACATCGCCGGGATGATGGCGAAATATTTCGCCACGTCATTGGCGATCGAGAAGGTGGTGAGCGCGCCGCGAGTCATCAGGAGCTGCTTGCCGATCTCGACGATCTCGATGAGCTTGGTGGGGTCGGAGTCGAGGTCCACCATGTTGCCGGCCTCTTTGGCGGCCGACGTGCCGGTGTTCATCGCCACGCCGACGTCGGCCTGAGCGAGCGCCGGCGCGTCGTTCGTGCCGTCGCCGGTCATCGCGACCAAGCGCCCGCCTTCTTGCATGCGCTCGATGTACGCCATCTTCGTCTCTGGCGTGGCTTCGGCGAGAAAGTCGTCCACGCCGGCTTCCTCGGCGATCTTCTTGGCCGTGAGCGGGTTGTCACCCGTGATCATCACGGTCTTGATGCCCATCGCGCGCAGCCGCTCGAAGCGGTCCTTCATGCCGGGCTTGACGGTGTCTTTTAGGTAAACCACGCCGAGCGCGGTCGAGCCCTCGGACACGACGAGTGGCGTACCGCCTTCGCTGGCGATGCGTCTCACCTCGGCCATCAAGCCTTCGGGGACCGTGCCGCCCAGCGCGGCCACGTGCTTGCAGACCGCGTCAGACGCGCCTTTTCGCAGCACGCGCGCGCCGAGATCGAGGCCGCTCATGCGCGTCTGAGCCGTGAACGGAATGGGCTTACCGCTGTCCGGATCGACACGCCGGCCCAGGGTTTTTTCGGCCAAAACGACGATGCTTTTGCCCTCGGGCGTTTCGTCGGCCAAGGACGACAGCATGGCTACCTCCGCCAAGGCCTTAGGCTCGATGCCCTGGGCGGGCACCATTTCGAACGCCTGGCGTGAGCCGTAGGTGATCGTGCCGGTCTTGTCGAGCATGAGCACGTCGATGTCGCCGGCGGCCTCCACGGCGCGACCGGAGGTGGCGATCACGTTGTATTGCACCAAGCGATCCATGCCCGCGATACCTATGGCCGAGAGCAAGGCGCCAATCGTCGTCGGAATCAGGCACACCAGCAGTGAGACCAAGAGCAAAATGCTGATGTCGCCGGCGAAGAACCGAGCACTGGGCACGAGCCCGACCGTGGCCGCGAGAAAAATAATGGTCAAGCCCGCCAGCAGAATGGTGAGCGCGATCTCGTTGGGCGTCTTCTGACGCTGCGCGCCTTCGACCAAGGCGATCATGCGGTCGATGAAGCCGCCGCCTGGATCTTGGCGAACCTCGATCACCAGCCAGTCCGAGAGGATGCGCGTGCCACCGGTCACGGCGCTGCGGTCGCCGCCCGCTTCGCGAACGACGGGCGCACTCTCGCCGGTGATCGCGCTCTCGTCTACAGAAGCGACACCAGCGATGATTTCGCCGTCTGCCGGGATTGGATCGCCTGCTTTGACGTAAATGTGGTCGCCTTTGTGCAGATCCGTCGCGAGCACTACCTCGCCGCGAGCGCGGCCCTCACCGGTGGCCGCGACAGGGACTGCGCCGCCATTGAGCCGAGTGCGGAGCGCGGTCGTCGTCGTGCGCATTTTGCGCAAGGTTGCTGCTTGCGCCTTGCCACGGCCCTCGGCCACGGCCTCCGCGAAGTTCGCGAAGAGCACCGTAAACCAGAGCCAGATGATCAACTGCAGTGTGAGCTTCGAGTCCACGGGTCGGTCTCGAAACAGATCCGCGGCGTACAGGACGGTGACGAGCGCAGTGCCGACCTCCACCACGAACATGACGGGGTTTTTCATCATGTCGCGCGGGTTCAGCTTCTTGAACGCATCGCCGATCGCGGGCTTGATGATGGCTGGATCGAACAGTGAACGTGAGTTTTCGTTGGACTTGGACATGGCAAACTCAATGAACAGCAGCAGCCGCGTTGAGCTGGAGGTGCTCGACGATTGGGCCGAAGGACAACATCGGGAAGAAGGTGAGGGCGCCGACCAACAAGATGGTGCCGGTCAAGAGCGCGATGAATAGGCCGCCGCCGACTGGGAAGCTGGAGGGGCCTGGCGGGATGCGCTTCTTTTTTGCCATATTGCCGGCGATCGCCAGCACCGCGACGATCGGCAGGAAACGCCCGAACATCATGCCGATCGCCAGCGTCAGCGAATAGAACAGCGGGTGATCGGGCGAGTATGCGGTGAGTCCGGCAAAGGCGCTGCCGTTGTTACCCGCCGCGGAGCTGAACGCATATAGGATTTCCGAGAAGCCATGCGGGTGTGGCTTCCAAGGTGCGCCGGCGACTTCGGTGGCTGCGGTGTTCAGGATGCCAGCACGCCCCGCGTCGGTCATCAAGCCGATCGACGTCATGCCCAAGATCAGCACGGCCATGACGAGGATGTAGAAGCTCGCAAAGCGCACGTCGCGACTATCGATCTTCTTACCCACGTACTCCGGTGTGCGCCCGATCATCAATCCGGACAGAAAGATGGCCAGGATCACGAACACGAGCATGCCGTACATGCCGGAGCCGACACCGCCGAACACGATTTCACCGAGTTGAATGTTGAGGAGCGGGATGAGCCCGCCGAGCGGCATCAGACTGTCGTGCATGGTGTTGACGGCGCCGCAGGAGGCGTCTGTCGTCACCACCGTAAACAGCGAAGAATCTGGGATGCCGAAGCGCAGCTCCTTGCCTTCCATGTTGCCGCCCGCTTGCACTGCGCTGGTCGACTGATCGACGCCGAGCTGAGACAACAGTGGATTGCCGGCGGATTCGAAATGGCCGACGACGAGCACAGCCGCGACCGAAAGCAGCGTCATCGTGGCGAACACCGCCCAGCCGTGTCGGTGGTTGCCGACCATCTCGCCGAGGGTGATGCAGAGCGCGCCGCCGATCGAGAAGATCGAGAGCATCTGCAGGAGATTGGAGAGCGGCGTCGGGTTCTCGAACGGGTGCGCGCTGTTGGCGTTGAAATAACCGCCACCGTTGGTGCCGAGCATCTTGATCGCTTCTTGTGAGGCGACTGGGCCCTGCATCAGCGTCTGGGTGCTGCCGTCGAGCGTGGTCCAGGTCGTCGGGTGAATGAAATTTTGAATCACCCCTTGCGACACGAGGAACAGCGCAAAGAACACGCAGATCGGCAAGAGCACGTACAAGTGAACGCGCACTAGATCGACCCAGAAATTGCCGATTTTGTCGGTTTCGTGCCGAGAAATGCCGCGGATCACCGCGATCGCGACCACGATGCCCACGCCGGCTGAGAAGAAATTGTGCGAGGTCAGCGCGACGGCTTGCGACAGGTAGCTCATCGTCGTTTCGCCGCCGTACGACTGCCAATTGGTGTTGGTCGTGAAACTAGTGGCGGTATTGAACGCCAACCAAGGCGCGACGGCGCCGAGCTTCGCCGGGTTCAGGGGCAGTGAATCCTGCAGGCGCAACATCACGTACGTAATGAGCTGAGTGAGCAGCGAGAAGCCGAGCACGGCCATCACGTAGCTCTTCCAGGTTTGCTCGCGATTCGGGTCGACGCCCGCCCAGCGATAGAGCACCCGCTCCAAAGGCTCGCCGAGCCTGCGGCTGAAGGTGTTCGTCCCGGCGAAGACGCGCGCGATGAAACGCCCGAGCGGCCAAGCGATGGCCGCTACCAGCGCGAAGAACACGAACATCAAAATGTAATAACGCGCGGACATGTCAGAAGCGCTCCGGTCGTGCGAGGACGTAGAAGAGGTAGGCGGTGAGTGCGACCGCGGTCAGGATGGCCAGGGAAAGGTCGAGGGACATGGTTCAAATCCGATCGCAGACACGCACGAAGAGCGTGCACAGCGCGTAGAAGACAACGGTTGTGCCAACGATGATTAGTTCGGTTGCCATGATTCCAATTCTCAGGTCTGGACTTGTTGCTCGTGCCGGTTGGTCGTGTCGGTCGTGCCGGTCGTGTCGGTCGTGCCGGAATGCATCGAGCGTGCCGCTGGGTGTGAGGGCCTAAAGGCCCGCTAAAGAGCCGCCCTCTCCCCCGCGAAATCTTGCATGATCGTGCGCTGCCGCACGGTCATGCAACGGGCATCGTGCAGCGGCGCACGCGGCCCTCGAGAGCTCGAATTTGCGGGGAAGGCGGATTTGGTCCGTTACTCCGTGAACCTCTCAACGATATCGAGTGGAGACCGCGAACTAGGCGTGCCCCGCCGCCAAGCGTGTCGGAATGCTGGCAGCGTGCGCAGGTAGCGTCGACGCCGCCGCAATGCCTGGCGCGCTCCTCCCGAAGCACACGACACCGTCCACCGAGGAGACCAGGATCTCTCCGTGTTGACCGATGGTCTCGAGCGCGAGGACAGTGGCTTCGACCCGTTCGTCTTCGACCACTGCCGTCAGCTCGAGCTCGGGCGTGACGTCCAGAAAGTAGGTCGAGCCTCGGTACACCTCGCGCCTAGGCGGGTTGCGCCCGAAGGTGCGCACTTCTCGTAGCGTGACGCGGACGCCGAGCGTCTCGAGGACCGAGCGTGCTTCGTCCCAGAATAGAGGGTGAATCAGGGTATCGATTCGTTTCATGATGGATCAGCTCCTGTCGTCGGGGTGATGTCGGCGACGGCAGCGACCTATGCATCGCGTATGCCGCTAGCTCTCGCGAGCCCGCGCGTGCCGAGATGAATGCGCTCGTTCCGTGCGCTGATGTCTGGCATCCGGAGCGAGACGAGCCCCGCCTTGGCAAGGCAGACTCGGCGATTCGTGTCCACACCGTCTCGACAGAACGTGCGTCACTGCCCGAACCGAGCCTGCAGCCTTGCGCGGTTGCACGACCACTCCGCGGGCTGGCCTTCAGCGTGCGGCAATTGTGCTTGGCATGCGTAGTGCTTCTGTAACCGAAGACGAGCAGCGTCCTGAATGGGCTCATCTCCCCTCGTTCGACTCCCCAACTCATCGACCGTCCAGGCACCAGCTCTATGACCGCTCACGCTACGACCGTGCTGATTATCGAGGACGAGCCGCAAATGCGGCGTCTGTTGCGAGCGTGCCTGCCGCCGCATGGCTATGCCTTGTCCGAGGCGCCCACTGGTGGTGAAGGCGTGGCGCATGCCGGCTCCGCCAATCCCGACATCATTCTGCTCGATCTCGGGTTGCCCGACGCCGACGGCATCGACGTCACCAAGCAACTTCGGGAATTTACCACGACTCCGATTATCGTGCTGTCTGCTCGCCAGCTCGACCGCGACAAAGTGGCGGTGCTCGATGCAGGCGCAGACGACTACCTGACGAAGCCGTTCTCGGTGAGCGAGCTCTTGGCTCGCATTCGCGTGGCGCGCCGACACGCGGAAAATCGCGGCGCAGACGAAGCGAGCTCGGTGTTCCTCTCGGGTCCACTGCGCCTCGACTTCGGTAGCCGACAGGTTTTCCTGAACGAGAGCGAGGTACATCTCACGCCGATCGAATATAAGCTGCTGTGCGCGTTGGCGCGCAACGCCGGGCGCGTCGTGACTCATCAGCAACTCTTGCGCGAGGTGTGGGGAAAGTGCTTCGGCACACAGACTCAATATCTACACGTTCATGTCGGGCACCTGCGTGCCAAGCTCGAGGCCGAGCCTGCCCGCCCGAAACTACTGCTTTCGGAGTCGGGGGTCGGGTATCGCTTGAGTGGCGAGCGCTAGTGCACAGAGGTCGCTTCGGCCCGGTTCCGGCGGTCTTTCCCGCCGCAGTGAATCCGAGTAACTACTCAGTGGAAGATGACCGAGCGGCGCCCCGATTCAGACACGCTTCCGAAGCGCGTCAACGAGGAGGTGGCGCGCGCGGCGCGCGGCAAGCTGACCATCTTCTTTGGCGCTGCCCCGGGCGTCGGTAAGACGTATTCCATGCTGGAAGCGGCGCGCGCCGAACGCGCCGCGGGCAGGGACATCGTGGTCGGCGTGGTCGAAACTCACGGGCGCTACGACACGGGAGCGCTGATGCTCGGACTCGAGCTTCTGCCGCGGCGCCGGGTGCTGCAGCGCGGGGCTACGCTCGAGGAGTTCGATCTGGACGTGGCTTTGGCGCGCAAGCCCGCGCTCTTGCTGGTCGATGAGCTCGCGCACTCGAACGCAGAGGGCTCACGTCACGCCAAGCGGCATCAAGACGTCGAGGAGCTGCTCGACGCAGGGATCGATGTTTATACGTCGCTCAACGTGCAACACATCGAGAGTCTGAGCGACGTAGTGGCGCAAATCACGCACGTGATCGTGCGTGAAACCGTGCCCGACAGAGTGGTGGAGGGCGCCGACGAAGTGCGCCTGATCGATCTGCCTCCGGACGAGCTGATCGAGCGTCTCAAGGACGGCAAGGTCTACCTCCCCGATCAAGCGCGCCGCGCGATCGAGCATTTTTTTCGCAAGGGCAACCTGATCGCTCTGCGCGAGCTCGCGCTCCGGCGTACGGCCGAACGGGTCGACGCGCAGATGCAGCACTACCGCGAGCTCCACGGCATCGCGAGCACCTGGTCCGTGGGCGAGCGCTTGCTCGTGTGCGTCAGTCCGAGCCCCTCGTCGGCGCAGCTCATCCGCGGCGCCCGGCGCATCGTGGGAGCGTTGCACGCCGATTGGCTCGCGGTATACGTCGAGACGGAGGCGGCACTTCGGCTCAATGCTCGGGGGCGCGAGCAAGCAGCCGAAAACATGCGCGTCGCCGAGCAGCTCGGGGCCGAGACCGTCATTTTGAGCGGCGCGAACGCAGCCGAAGAGACGATCCGTTTCGCTCGCTCACGCAACGTCACGAAGGTAGTCGTGGGCAAGCCCACTCATGCGCAAGCCTGGGATCGCTTGCGCCCGTCGTTTTTGGACCAGATCGTGCGCGCCAGCGGCGACATCGACGTGTACGTCATGTCCGGCGAGGACAGCGCGACGGACAAGCAGGTCGATCCGACGCCAAACATTCCGCCGGCACCGCTGGCCTTCGTTGCAGCGGGAACCAGCGCAGCGTTGGCAACGGCGATCTCGTGGACGGCGTTCGGTCCCAATCAGCTTCCTGATGTCGTGATGGTCTATCTGCTGGGCATCGTTCTCGTGGCGTTGCGCTTCGGGTACGGGCCGTCGCTGCTCGCGGCGGTGCTCAGCGTGCTGTTCTTCGACTTCTTCTTCATCCCACCGCTGTACACCTTCGCAGTTCGGGACCTGAGCCACATCGTGACGTTCGGTGTGATGTTTTTGGTCGCGGTCGTGATCAGTGGACTCACCCAACGAGTGCGCGCACAGGCTGAGGCGGCGGCCCAGCGCGAGCAGCGCACGGCGAGCCTGTACGCCTTGAGCCGGGAGCTCGCCGCGACCAAGCAAGTCGAGGACATCGCTCAGATCGCCGCTCGGCACCTGTTCGACGCGCTCGGCATGGAGGCGGCTTTGCTCGTCCCGACGGCGGATCGCTCGAGTGTGGTCGCCGTTCACGTGGGCCGGCACGCCCTCGCCATCGACGACAAAGAACAGGCCGTCGCAGAGTGGGTTTGGGACCACGAGCGGGCCGCCGGTTTCAGCACGGATACACTGCCGTCGGCTCGAGCGACCTATCTGCCGCTGCTCGCGTCGCGTGGCAAAGTGGCGGTGCTCGGCGTGCGCACCGAGGATCCGAAGCGGCGGCTCACCCCGGAGACACGTCAACACCTGGCCGCCTTCGCCAATCAGATTGCGAGCGCCATCGAACGCACCGAGCTCGCGTCCGAAGCACAATGGGCGCAGCTGCAGATGGAAACAGAGCAAATGCGCAGCTCGCTCCTGAGCTCCGTGTCACATGATCTGCGCACGCCGCTGGCCGTCGTGACGGGCGCCGCCAGCACTTTGCTCGAAGACACCGTCGGCGCGGCGACACGCCGCGAGCTCACAGAAACCATCTTGCAGGAAGCACAGCGCCTGAATCGGCTGGTACGAAATCTGCTCGACATGACTCGCCTCGAGGCCGGCGCGTTGCGGGTAAACAAGGAGTGGCAGCCACTCGAGGAGGTCGTCGGCTCCGCCCTCAACCGCATGGATGAAGCGCTGGCCGGTCGACAGTTGGCCATCGATCTGGCGCGAGATCTGCCGCTCGTGCCCCTCGATGCCGTGCTGATCGAGCAAGTATTGGTCAACTTGTTGGAGAACGCGGTGAAGTACACGCCCCCGGGGAGCCCGATCGAAATTCGCGCGAGCATCCGTCCGGGCGGAGTGGAGGTCGTGGTCGCCGACCGCGGGCCCGGCATCCCGTCGGGAGAGGAGCAGCGGATCTTCGAGAAGTTCCAGCGAGCACACGGTGCGCCGGGCGGAGGCGTTGGCTTGGGGCTCGCTATTTGTCTGGGTATCGTGATGGCGCACGGGGGCCAGCTTTTTGCGCGAAATCGCGAAGGAGGCGGCGCTGAGTTCCGATTTCAACTACCGGTCGAGGGTCGGCCGCCGCTGCTCGACACCGCGGAGCCAGCAATAGAGCATTGAAACCAGGGTAAAGCCCTTGACGTGGGCCGCAAGAATCGAGGCTAGATCCACCGTGACCGAAGTAATGCCACTGCTCCTCATCGTAGAGGACGACATGCAGATGCGGAAATTCCTGCGCGCATCGCTGTCGAGCCATGGTTACCGTTTGGTCGAGGCGACGAATGGCAGCGAGGGTCTGGCTCAGGCCGCGTCGTACAATCCGGATCTGATCTTGCTCGACTTGGGTCTACCCGACATCGACGGGCTAGAAGTGACGAAAAAGCTCCGCGAGTGGGCTTCCGCCCCGATCATCGTGATCAGCGCGCGCGGTCAGGAAGACGACAAGATCAACGCGCTCGACGCGGGCGCGGACGACTACCTGACCAAACCGTTCGGCACCGGCGAGCTCTTGGCGCGGATTCGCGTGGCCTTGCGTCACGCCGCCCGCGCCGGGCAAGAGCGAACCGAACCCGTGCTCACCGTGGGCGATCTCAGTATCGATCTCGACAAGCGCACGGTGTTCGTCGCGGGCGCCGAGGTCCACCTCACGCCCATCGAGTACAAATTGCTCGCGACTCTGCTGAAGAACGCCGGCAAGGTCCTCACGCATCGCCAGTTGTTGAAAGAAGTCTGGGGCCCCGGCTATGCCAACAACACGCAGTACCTGCGCGTGTACATGGTGCAACTTCGCCACAAGCTCGAGGCAGACGCGGCGCGCCCGCGCTATCTGGTGACCGAGCCCGGCGTCGGGTATCGCCTGAAGGTCGACACTTAGCCCGAGCTTGTCAGATGCCGCTCGAACCGCGCGTCGTGAGTTCGAGGCTCTGAGCCCGAGATTTGGGCGTGGGCCCGTTGGCGCCCGGTTCAGCTCGCGCTGCGGCCTTGGCAATCGAGCCCACGCGGCGCGACTCGCGGCGCAATTCACGGCGTTCCACCTCGTTTCGAACCCTTCTGCCGGCTAAACGCGAAGCGCCGCGCACGACGTCTCGCGCGGGCTCAATTGATGTTAAAGTTCAATGCCGTTCACTTAAGCGGCGAACCCTACGATATGTCGTGGGGCAGCGTGAGCGATGGGGTCCATATTGTGGTCTCGGTCCTTAACCGAACTGCATGTGTTTAAGTTTAAACTTCAGATTCGCAAACGCAGCGGCCGTTTCCGACGCGAAAGCTCGCGTCCGGAGCTCGCGTCCGGAGCTCGCGCCCGCCGCCCGAGGCTCACGCCTGCCGAGGCCTGCGGTGCACACAGGCGTCCCCTCGGTCCCCTCGGTCCCCTCGGTCCCGTCTTGACCAGTGCGGAATAGTCCGCCAATTGACGTTGAGGTTTCAGATTCGCGTGCGGAAGGGCCGGTCGGATCGCGGGTTTGGTGTGCGCTCTCCGCGCGATTCTCTCGCGCAACGAAGCGCGACGCCGAAGGCTGAGCCGCGCCGCGCAGCTCCTCGTGACCACCAACACATGGGGCGACCTTAACGAAATCTTAATCTCACCCCTACGAGTGTTGATAGATTCTTGATCCGCTGCGGCGCAGATTGCCGGCCATGGCATCCGTGATTCAACTTGCGCGCTATCGCGCGGTAGCCCGTCGCGACTTACCGCTCGAGATTCCGGCGGGTGACTCGGATCTGCGCGCTGTTGCCGTGCTGCTGTGGGTCGGAAGCTTGATCCGAGTGGGTCTCACTCTGATGCATCGGCAGGAATTCGGCGTAGAAGCAACACTGGCGTTGTTGTGCGTTTTGCTTCTTCCGCGCGTGATCTTGCGTGCGCGACACGCGCGCGATACAGCTCGGCAATAATCGATCCGCGGGCGTGTTAAGGAAGCATAAAAACCGCGCCCTGCGTGGCAGGCGTGCTTGCGTGGTAGCAGGCCGTGCGGCTTCATTCGTGCGAAATGTCGATCGCACTCAAGCGGATTATTTTCGGCGCTCCGAAAGACGTCAAAGACCCCCACGCCTTCCACAAACTATCGTTGGTGGCGCTGCTGGCGTGGGTCGGGCTCGGCGCGGACGGTCTGTCGTCGTCCGCTTACGGTCCCGATGAAGCCTACCGGGCGCTGGGTGAGCACACGGGGCTCGCGTTCTTTCTGGCCCTGGCCACGGCCGCGACGGTCTTCATCATCAGCTACGGCTATAGCCGCATCATCGAGCAATTCCCGTCGGGCGGCGGTGGTTACGTCGTCGCGTCCAAGCTCTTGAGCCCGCGCATCGGCGTGGTGTCCGGTGCTGCCCTGCTGGTCGACTACGTGCTCACGATTACGATCTCGATCGCGAGCGGTGCGGACGCCATCTTCAGCTTTTTGCCGGCCGGCGCGATCGGTTACAAGTTTCTGGTCGCCTTTGTGGGTCTGGTCGTGTTGACCGTGATGAACATTCGCGGCGTCAAGGAGTCGGTCACCGCGCTGGTGCCGGTGTTCGTGCTGTTCTTGATCACGCACGCGATTCTGATCGCTCTTGCCATCGGCGGCAATGCCGCGCAAGCGGGGCACGTCGCTAGCGAGGTGCACGCGAGCATCACCCGCACCGGCATTGCGCTCGGCACGTTCGGCTTGCTGAAGCTATTCGTGCACGCTTACTCGATGGGCGGCGGCACGTACACGGGTATCGAGGCCGTGTCCAACGGCGTGGGTATGATGCGCGAGCCGCGCGTGCGCACCGCCAAGCGCACGATGACCTTGATGGCCGCGTCGCTGGCCATCACCGCTGGCGGTATCCTGCTCGCGTACCTCTTGGTTCACGCGCACCCCGAAGAAGGCAAGACCATGAACGCGGTGCTCTTCGAGCGCGTTGCTGGGTCTTGGCACATCGGCGGTCTGAACGTCGGCAAAGCCTTCATCGTGGCCGCGCTGCTCAGCGAGGGCACGCTCCTGTTCGTGGCGGCCCAAGCCGGGTTTTTGGACGGTCCACGCGTGATGGCCAACATGGCCACGGACTCCTGGATGCCGCACCGGTTCGCGGCGCTGTCCGATCGCCTGGCCATGCGCAACGGCGTGATGATCATGGCGCTGGCTGCGTTCGGTGCCTTGATCTACACCCGTGGCGATGTATCGCGGCTGGTCGTCATGTACTCGATCAACGTGTTCTTGACCTTCAGCCTCTCGAACCTGGCCATGGCACGATTCTGGATCAAGCACCGCCGTGAGCACGCCGATGAATGGCTCAAGCATCTATTTGCCCACGCCGTGGCGCTTGCGCTGTGTGCCACGATCTTGGTCATCACCATCCTCGAGAAATTCATCGACGGTGGCTGGCTGACGCTGCTCGTGACCGCGGTCTTGGTCGTCGTCTGTTTTGGCATCAAGCAGCATTACGGCTCGGTGGTGCGTGCGCTGCGTAAGCTCGATTCCGACCTACCCTCACCGCCCGAGGTCGAAGAGGCCTTGGCTCTGGCCGCGCGCAAAGAAGAAGCCGGCGCCGGTTTCGAAGAGCATCACGGCCTGATGGAGCACCACACCGCAGGCGACCCCGACGCCGAGAAGCCCGTCGCGATCTTGCTCGTTGGCGGCTACAGCGGGCTCGGACGCCACGCGCTGCTCACCTTGCTGCGCATGTTCCCTCATCATTTTTCGGGCATCGTGTTCTTGAGCGTCGCGGTCGTCGACTCCGAGTCCTTCAAGGGCGCCGATCAGCTGGCTGCGCTCGAGGAGCGCACGCGCAAGAATTTGCTGTGTTACGAGCACTACGCGCGCTCGCTCGGCTTGCCCGCGGCGAGCATGTTCTCGGTCGGCACCGAGGTCGCGGTGGAGGTCGAGAAGTCTGCCGCGGAGCTCGCCGGGCGCTACCCGCGTGCACTGTTCGTCGCGGGCCAGTTGATCTTCGAAGAAGACACGTTTTGGAATCGCGTATTACACAACGAAACCGCGTTCATGGTGCAAAAACGCCTGCAACGTCGCGGTATGCCGATGATCGTCGTGCCCGTACGCATCGACCTCCGGGCGTCGCGCCCGATGCGTGCCGCCGCGCTCGCCGCGTAAGGCGCTCGGCGGAATTGCTCGGCCCCTGCGCTCAGCGGCGATTCCAGCGCCGATGGTACACCGGGCCACGGTGCACGACGCCGACGCGGAACCACGGGCGCGAGTACCAGATGTAGTGGTGCGGACCGAGCCTGCCCCAATAAGGACTCGGGCCCCAGCCGAGCACCCACGGCGCGTAGAGCCAGCGCCAACCGCCGTTGGGATAGTACGCGTACTCATAGGCCACGCCGCCGTCGCCGCTGACATAGGTGTAGTCACGCGAGTACGGCATGTAGATCCAGCCGTACTGACTGGTGTAGACCCATTGTCCGCCGGTCGGCGGAGGCGGCGCGGCAGGTTGAGCAACGGATGCTGGCCCGGGTGGCGGGGCTGCAGGCGGATTGGACGCAGCAGGTGGTTGCGGGGCCGTTGGTCCCGTCTCGGGCGGTGGTGGCGGTGCGGCGCCGGGCATCGCCGGTGCTTGCGCCGGCTCGGGTGCGCTGGGCGCAGGCGGGGGCGGGGCTTCGCCTTGCGCCTCCTCGTCATTGCCGATCTGCAACTCGGGCGGAGGTTGTCCGGGCGCTTGCGGCGGTGGGGACGACGCACAGCCCACTGTCAGCCAAGCACCGAACGCAAACAGAACACCGACACTCAACTTTGATTCTGAAGTCGTCATTGTGGAAATCGTCAGCAAACTACGGGCCAACATGGATCAGAAGCCGCATTCGGCACGGTTGTTAAATGGGAAGAGCGGCCGTCTGGCCGGTCTCGCGTGGTTGTAGCCGGGACGGTTGAACGGTACGACGGCCGTCCGTCGCACGTGACGCAGAAGTGACGGTCTCCAGCTGCTCTGCGTTCACAATAGCGACAAGCATTTTTGCCACGCTCCGTTGCGCGGCCTGGGTCGGACTCGGTTTTCCAGTTCCTTCCCAGAGACAAAACCATCCACGACGCGAAGCGGACGCGCCCAACGAATGTGACGTTCGAACATGAAGCAACCAGTCCCCGCTCTCGCCACCAGCGAGACCAACACCGCGCTGCCACTGGCCAGTGACGCACAAATCATGTCGCGCGCCGAGAAGCTGCGCGCCAAGCCCGCGTCGCAACATAACGAGACCGGGCGCTCGCACGGGCTGCCGTTCATCTTTTGGCTGCTCGAGCAGAGCAAATTAGCGCTGTTTGCGACACCAACGGCTGTGGCGGCGCTAGCACTCGCCGTTTCGGGCTTCGGCTTCACCGCAAATGGGGCGATCGTGTTTGGCGTCGCGTGGATCGCGGTGCCACTCGTCGGCGTCGTCTTGCCGCTCTTGTACTTGGTGTACCGCTCGCACCGCGCGGACGGTGGCACGGCGAACTGGAGCGAGTTCTTCAGCTTCAAAGACGAAAGTGATGGCAAGCAATGGCACGGTAAGAAGATCCCGATGGAGATCTTCTACGAGGCCTACATGGCCGAGAAGGTCGACTTCAAGCAGGACGTGTACGAGGTCATGCTGCGTCGGAACCAGCTGTTCGCGTTCTGCTTCACCTGGGGCGACGTGAAGTTCTATTTCCGTGAATTTCTCGGCCAAAACGTGACGCACAGCCAGGCTTCGGACAAAGGCGATATCGCCCACGTGTACGACCGTGGCAATGATTTTTACAATTGGTTCCTGGGCGAGTCGATGACGTACACGAGCGGCATCTTCCGTGATCCGGACGAGACGCTCGAAGCCGCGCAAGAGCGCAAGCTCGAGACCGTGTGTCAGTACGTGCAGATGAAGCCCGGCGACAAGCACCTCGACATCGGCTGCGGCTGGGGTCCGATGATCACGTACGCCGCGCAGCACTACGGCACGCACAGCACGGGCATCACGCTGGCCAAAGAGCAGGCCGCTTGGGCCACGGAACGCGCGGCGAAGGCCGGCGTCTCGGACAAGGTCCGCATCATCGTGGACGACTACCGCAATCTGCCTTCCGAGAAGTTCGACAAGATCACGTGCTTGGAGATGGCGGAGCACGTCGGTATCAAGAACTTTCAGAAATTCCTGCTCCAAGTGCGGAGCATGCTCAAAGACGACGGCATCTTTTACCTGCAAATTGCGGGGCTCCGCCGCTCGTGGCAGTTCGAAGACCTGGTCTGGGGTCTGTTCATGGCCAAATACATCTTCCCCGGTGCTGACGCGAGCTGCCCGCTCGGCTTCGTTACGTCGCAAGCCGAACGCGCCGGCTTCGAGGTGCACCGCGTGGAGAACTGCGGCGTGCACTACGCCGTCACGATCTACAAGTGGTACGAGAACTGGAAGAAGAACGAACAGGCGATCGTCGAGAAGTACGGCCAGCGCTGGTTTCGCATGTGGATGATGTTCTTGTCTTGGTCCGTCATCATCGGCGGCCAGGGCAGCTCGACCGTGTTCATGATTACGATGAGCAAGAACATCAAGAACGACAAGACCACGGTCTCGCCCGACGAAGCCAAGGCTGTCGCATACAGTCGTCGTGACCGTTGGATTGGTTCGAAGCCAGTCGCGACTCAGCAGTAGCCTTCCCCTCTGCTCGCGTGCTCCGCAAACGGAGCCTGGGTCTAGTGCCCCGGCTCCGTTCGTTTTTTGTGGGTTTGCCCGTTGATTTTCCTGATTAAGAAACCCTCAAAAATGAGGGGACTCATATAAAGTATTGATCAAGATAGGAATGCTCCTGGCCGAGCGTCGATACTTAATTGGCATCCGGTATTCAGATTTGATGCCGCACATATAAATTTGATACGCGCGGGAAACGGACTGGGCAGCACTGTCCGGGCGACAGTCAGTGACGCGCACGGGCGAGCAGAGGCTCGCGCGTGGCGCGTGACTCAACATCGAGGAGCTTTTCATCATGGCGGACCCCGCAGACCTCGCCAAGCAAGTCGCCGACGTGACAAAATCAGTCGGCGACTTGCAGACGGCGGCAAATATCGTTTGGACACTCGTGACCGGATTCTTGGTCATGTTCATGCAGCTCGGCTTCGCGCTGCTGGAGACCGGCCTCACCCGGGCGAAGAACGTCACCCACACCATGGGCATGAATATCTTCGTCTATGCCATCGGCATCTTGTGCTTCTGGCTGTGTGGTTTCGCGTTCCAAATGGGCGGGGTAGGCGCGCTCGCTACGTTCGGGAATGACGCGACGCTGTCGCATGAGTTCGTGATCCACATCGCGGGCAAAGAATTCGGTCTGTTCGGCATGTCCGGCTTCATGCTCACGCCGGCCGTATACACCCCCGCTATCGCGGTTTTGTTCCTGTTCCAGATGGTGTTCATGGACACCGCGGCGACCATCCCCACGGGCGCAATGGCCGAGCGTTGGAAGTTCGCTTCCTTCTGTCTGTTCAGCGTGCTGATCGCGGCCGTCATTTACCCGTTCTATGCGAACTGGGTTTGGGGCGGCGGTTGGCTGTCGATGTTGGGCAAGAACTACGGCCTCGGTCACGGTCACGTGGACTTCGCCGGTAGCTCGGTCGTGCACATGACCGGCGGCGTGATGGCCTTCGTCGGCGCCAAACTGATTGGCGCGCGCGTGGGCAAGTACACCAAAGACGGCAAGGTCAACGCGATCCCCGCTCACAACATTCCAATGGTCGTCACCGGCACGCTGATCTTGGCGTTCGGCTGGTTCGGCTTCAATCCGGGCTCGACCTTGGCGGGCACGGACACGCGCACCGCGATCGTCGCGACCAACACCATGATCGCGTCGGCTGCGGGCGCGATGACGGCGTGCATCTACGTTTGGACTCGCTACGGCAAGCCCGACGTGACGATGATCTGTAACGGCCTGCTCGCGGGCTTGGTTGCGATCACCGGTCCGTGCGCTTTCGTGAGCTCGGGCGCCTCGATCGTGATTGGTGGCGTGGCCGGCGTGCTCGTGGTGATGGCCGCGGTATTCGTCGATCAAAAGCTGAAAATCGACGATCCGGTGGGCGCGGTGGCCGTGCACGGAGTGTGCGGAGCTTGGGGCATCATCGGCCTCGGTTTGTTCGCCAACGGAACCTATGGTGATGGGCTAAACGGCGTCGCTGGCAACGTGAAGGGCCTGCTGTACGGTGATAGCGGGCAGCTCGTTGCCTCCGTGGCCGGCGTTCTGGTGAACATCATTTGGGTCGGCCTCGCCGCGTACGTCGGGCTCAAGGTCGTCGACATGCTGGTCGGCAATCGCGTCAGCACGGAGAGCGAGATCGAAGGTCTCGACGAAGGCGAAATGGGCTTGCCCGGTTACTCCGCCGAAGCGGGCCACCCCGTGCCTCCGGAGATGGCCATGCCGCATACGGGAGCGCCATCGCCCGCCGAATGAGCGCGCACGATTTTACGCTAACTTGATCTCCGGCTCGCTAGCGTAAAGCCCCTCAGAACGGACTCGCTCCGATTGCGACACTCCGGCTGTACCGACAGGTGTGGGCCACCAGTCAGCACAGTTTTTTCGAGTCACACTCGAGTGTCGTGGTCGGCGCGGGTCCGGGCTGATTTTCGATTAAGATAGTAGGCTTTTGGGCCAAGAAGCGCCGCGATTGTCGCTCCCAGCCAGAGCGGTAGCGCGAACGCCAGCTCCTGATTGTTCACTTGCGGGTCGCGGCTCGACACGCGGATGCAGAGCATGAGTAGCGTGCACAGAAACGCGCTCGTCGCGGCGTAACGCGCCGCGCGCCACGCCCACGCTCGGTTGCGCCAAGCAGCGATGGCAGAGACGGGCAGGGCGAGCGTCCACGGTGGCAACAAGAGCACGTTGTAGTTGGCGGCCGCCGCCGAATGCGACGAACAGAACGTCAAGTAACACAACGCGCAGCCGAGCAAGCCGAGCGGCACGCCGAGCGCGATGCCGGCCACACTGAGCGCCCAGCGCGCGCCGATACTTCTCCGCGCGCGAAGGCCGAGCCAGGCGAGCGCTCCGCCTAGAAACAGCCCAACGCCCCAATAGTAGAGTCGCCAATTGGGGGGTGTGCGGCGCGGCTCGGGCAACTCGGTGAGCAGTAGGGAGCGCTCACGGGCAATCAAGGGCAGCTCACGACCGTCTTTGACGACGCTCGTTTGGGCGAGCAAATCATGCAATCTGTCGGGCAAAAAGCCCTCGTCCCAAAGGGTGATGGGAGCGTCGGTTTGGCGGCCCACGGCCAAGTCGAGCAGGGCGTAAAGTAGCGGGTCGTCGGCCACGAGCCGTAGCGTGTGGGCACGGTAGCTCATGCGAGCGGGCGTATTGGTGTGCGTGTGAATGCGCCCGCCGAGCACGCGGTCGAGCGCGTCGCGCACGCGAGTCGCGCAATTGTCGCGGTAGTAGTCGTAGTGGTAGTAACGATGTTCGGGGAGGGCGTTGTCGCGCAGCGCGACGAGTAACGCGAGGCGTTCAGCGGGCGTCAGCTCGAGCTCGGAGGCGAGCAGCGAGCGCCGCTGTTCACGGTAGCTCTCGAGCGTGCCGCTCAGACCTTGCACGGATAACCAGTAGGGCAGCAAGCCTTGCACCGAATCGAGCAGCAGCGTCGGCGAGTCGAAGGCGAAGGTCCCGAAATTGAAGACCTCGTCACGGCTCGAGCGCGCGTCATGCACCCAGATCGCGCTGTGCCCGAACTTCGTGAACGGGTGCTCGCCCGGACCCATCGTCAAGAGCGAGACCGTCAGCTCGTCACCGGGCGTTGCCGCTCGCGCAGTCTGCGCGCACGAGAGCACCAGCAAGGCGAGCAGCGAGAGCCCGAGCGCGCGCCACATCCGGCGGGTGACCGAGCACGCCGAGTCGGCTCGCGTCGCTGGTTGCGCTCGCCCTCCGCGTCGCCCGATGCGCATGATCCTCGTAAATGTAGCGCAGGCTGCCGTGTCGGGCCCTGCTGCGCTGGGCACAGCTCTGCCGCGGGCCGGCATCCGTAGCCGCAAGCATGGAATTTTGCAGCGCTCCCGGCGAAGTGCCCGGCTTCCGCTCGAACCGCGAGCGGCGAGCGCGGATACGCCACTCGAATGAGATGATTTGGACACTGACAATTTGCGGGTCTCGTCACACTGCTTTGTATGACGCAACGTCGTGGCTTGTCGGGCAAGGTCTTGGGTGTGGTCTTCGCGGTCGTCGGCGTGGCGGTCGCGTGCTCCGCAGGCAAAGGCAGCGGCAGCTCCACGGCTCGCGGCACGAACGGAGGTGGCGGGAGCAGCAGCTCGACCGCCGGAAATTCCGGCCTAGCCGTTGGCGCTGGCACCACTGGCATCAACCCGGGCGGCGGAGCGGGCGGGTTGCCGCCAGTCATGCTCACCGCATGCAGCGCCACGATGCCCTGCTCCGCCGACGACATCTGCGTCGCGACGACGATGGGTGCGGGCTCGTGCTCCCCCAAAGGTGCGGCCTGCATGGCAGACTCGGACTGTCAGAACGACACCTATTGCTGCAGCGGGAGCTGCCGACTCGACGGCGCAGCCGCCGGCGTGTGCGTGGTCGGCGACACGCGGCCGACGAACGCCGCGTGTACGACCGCGATCAAGCAAGGTGTGTTCGCACCGAACCTGCAATGCAGTTGGAGTGGACCTGACGCGACGGACCCGTTTCCGACGCACGCTCAAGTGTTGACCACGCCGTTGGTCGCCGATTTGCCGAATGACTCGGGTACGGCGGCGGAAATCATCTTCGTTTCCTCGGACAGCACCATGGGAGCCGAAATGGGCGACGGCACTGGCGGCCGCATTCGCATCCTCAATGGCCAAACTTGCAAGCAAGACGAAGTGATCACCGCGGGGCCGGCGGTTCGCGACGCCGCCACGCCCGCCATTGGCGACCTCGACGGTGACGGCAAGCCCGAGATCGTCGCGCACGAATCCTTTGCCGACGGCAACAACAAGATCGTCGCATTCACCTGGAAAACCGATCACTACGACGTGATGTGGGAGACCACGACGGGGCTCACCACGACCGATCCGGGGGCCTGGGACGGAGTGTCGCTGCACGATCTGAATAATGACGGCAAGGCCGAGGTCATCGGCCGCGGCGGCGAAGTGTTCGACGGCGTGACTGGTAAGCAGATCGCGGCAGGTGGCGGCGACATCATTTTGATCTCCGACCCGGTGCTGGGCGACGTGGACCACGACGGCACGGTCGACCTGGTCGCCAATGAGGTGTTCTCCTGGAACGGTAGCGGTTGGACCAAGAAATACGCCGGGCTCGGCGCCACGACGGCTGCTACCGCGGCGACCTTTTACGCCTTCGCGGATTTCGGGACGCGCAACGCGGACGGCTCGTTCGACCACACCAAGAAGGACGGCATCGCAGAAATCGTGGCGACCGGACCGGTCGGCGGCTCGGAGTCATCCGGCATGGTCGGCATTTATACCCTTCAGGGTGAAGCGTTGCTGCGCGTCGATTTTCCGCCAGGCGCGAGCTGCCCGGGTGGCCAAGCCCTCGGCGAGCGCGGCGGAGCTCCCACGATTGGTGACTTCGACGGTGACGGCATGCCGGAGGTCGCGTCGGCCGGCGCATTCGCGTATCGCGTGTTCGATCTCGATTGCAAGGACCCCGGCCAAACGTGCCAAGACCCGACTCGAGGCATTCGCTGGGCGCAAGACTCCCAAGACTGCACGTCCGGCACGACCGGCTCCACGATCTTCGACTTCGAAGGCGACGGCGCGGCCGAGGCCATCTACGGCGATGAATGCTTCGAGCGCGTGTACGACGGCAAGACGGGCGACGTGCTGTTCTCGACGTATCGCAGCTCCGCCACGTGGTGGGAGCAGCCGATCGTCGCCGATCCGGATCATTCCGACCGTTCCAAGCTCATTTTCGGCGGCAGCTCGAATGCCGACACCTTCGCCAATTGTGGCCCGGGCACCTCGGAACCTCGCAACCCGCCCGACCCCGACTCACGCAAGAACGGCATGGTCGACAAGCTGTACAAGGGCCTCCGTTGTGACACGAACGCCGATTGCCCGTCGATGAATTGCGTGAGCGGCTTTTGCCGCTGCATGACGGACCTGGATTGCGGCAACACTTGGAGCGCGCCGATCAGCGACGGCAACGACGCCGAATCGGGCCTCATTTGCACGAGTCCGATCGCGGGCACGCCAGGCACCGGTAACGTGTGCCGTATGCAGCACGGCAGCGTCCAGACGGTCGCCGTGGCGAACAAATGGTTCACGGGCGTCTTCGTGTATCGCGACGTGCTGGACCGTTGGGCGTCGTCTCGCAGTATGTGGAACCAGCATGCGTACAGCATCACCAACGTCAACGACGATGCGACGATCCCGTCGACCTCGACTTGGATGCAGAACTTCCTGGATCCAACGCTGAACAACTTCCGCCAAAATAAGCAGGGCAGCACGTCCGCCGACTTGGCAGACATCACCGGCGCGCTCGACCCAGCGAACGCCTGCACCGTGACCGCGGACGGCGGCATCTTATTCACCGGCAAGATCTGCAATCGTGGTTTACGCGGCGTTGGCGCCAACATGCCTGCGGCCTTCTACGTGGGCACTGGGGATGCGGGCACTGGCGATGGCGGGGCTGCTCTGGGCAAGCCCGTGTGCCAAACGACCTCGAATGGGCCCGTGCCGGTCGGCGGTTGCGCGAGCATCACCTGCGAAGTCCCGAGCATGGACGTCTCGGGCGGCTCGACCATCACCATGGTCGCCAACGACGCGGGCGGTGGCACGCGGCTGGTGGACGAGTGCAACTACGACAACAACACGAGCAGCGTCGTCATTCAGGCGTGCGCGGTGGTGAAGTAACCGAGATCGGCAAAGTGGCGGTGTAGTCGAGGGTGATGGCGCCCACGGCTACTTCGCGCACACGACGGCGCCGCCGCTCGTGGTGAGTGGGATGGCGCCGACCGTCCGGCAATCATCGGCTTGGTTGGCTCGGTTGCCGTCGCTGACTTGCTGTGCTTCGTTCTGGTCGAGACAAGCCGTGACGTTGGCGCCAGCGATCATCACTTTACTGCCTGCAACCAGAGAAGCGCCCAATGTGTCGGGTGCGCTGATGGCGACCGCGGCGAAGTTGATCAGGTAGTTACCGACCGCAGCTTTGCAATTCAAGAGCGCTTTGGTTAAGGACGGCTCGACCGGCGGATGCATGCCTGTTGGCGCGGTGAAGCGCGAAACGAGCGCGCTCACGGCCGGTGAGGGCGGAGGAGTCGGTGCTGCCGCGGCCGGCTGCGCGTTTGGAGCGGTCGCCGCACTCGGCGTCGCGCTCGCGGCAGGGTGTGCCGACATCAGATTCATCTGCGCGTCGTTCTCTTCGGCGGTCACGTCGTCGGGCGACGAGCACAGTGCGGGGTCGAATGAGGCATTGATCGGATTGGGCATGACCCACTCGTCGGAGCGCGCCGGCGCTGGGTTGCCCTGATTCGGCAGGGTTCGGGAACGCCGCGCGCACCGTGTGGCTCGAGCTGCCAACACAGGAATTTGGACAGCGCCTGTCCAAGGTCGCTACCATTTCGGCTTCCCAGGAGATCGCCATGCGCCGCCCAGCCAAAACCCCGCGACTTGCTTCCCGCCATACGGTCAAAATCGCTTGTCAGGTCGTGCGCGAGCGAGATTTCAGCCTAATAGCGGATCGCGTCGTCGATCTGTCGGCGTCTGGCGCATTGGTAGGTCCGGCCGATCCGGCACTGACCGGCGAACGCATCTTG
Source organism: Polyangiaceae bacterium (assembly GCA_035485095.1). GTDB lineage: Bacteria > Myxococcota_A > Polyangia > Polyangiales > Polyangiaceae > PMG-095. The sequence continues at coordinate 21,929 of DATHOI010000304.1, forward strand.
GTTTCATTTCGTATTCCGCGCAGCACCGTGTGGGTCGACGCCGAAGCCACGGTGATGCGCGTCGTTCACGGCCGCCGCCCGGGTGAGTTCAGTCGGGCGCTGGCGATCGAGTTCGATGACCTCGAAGCTTTGCCTCGTTTCATGTTGGAAGAGGCATTGCGCGTCGTGCCTCCGTGCCCGCCCAAGTCCCCACCCGGGCGGCGCAGTAGTCCATCGCTCGTGCGCGGCATGGTTCAGTAAGCGCGCAGCAGCAGCCCCGAGGGGTTCAGGGGCTGACCGTGCAGGAGCACGTGCTGCCGGCATCCGGCTCGGTCGAGGCGGGCCAGTCCACGTTCAGCGTGGGCACGGCTCCGCAGAACGGACCCATGACCGTGAACGACAAAGCCCCCGTGCCGCTGCACGCGCTGCCCGGTGCTGACACGCCGCTCACCGTCAGCTCGGCGAAACCGTCGGGGGGAATCGCTTCACCGCTGGCTCCGAGGCTCGCGCCTGCGAAGTGAGCTGGGAAGGTCGGCCCGAACACGGTGAAGGTGACGTTCCCCGTGTTGTGGATGCGGTACGTAGCGAGATCCGGACAATACAAAGAGCCGCCGTAGGACAAGCTCAGGGTGTTGATCGCCATACCGTTCGAGTCCGTGAACTCGAAGCTGCCCAGGAATGCCGCGCTGGTCAGCGTGACCACGTGCGTGGGCATACCGGGCTCGTTCGTACTGAAGGAGAGCTTACCGCTGGTAGTCGCGCCCGCGTCTGCACCGGTGCCGAGTGCCGGAGGCGTGATGAGCAGATTTTCGCCTGCTCCAGGCGCGATGGTGAGTGGCAGCGTCGTCTTCACGACATAGCCGGAGTCCGCGCTCGCGCTCGAGATCACCAGTGGCTCGTCGCCCGTATTGGTGATCAAGAGACTGGCGTCCGGGGTGGTCATGTCACAGCCCACGTCTGCCTCGAGCTGACTCGGATAGACCGCGACAGCTTGGGGCGCCGCGCCATCCTCGCCAGCGTCGCCCGAGACGGTCGAGCTTCCGCCTCCGCCCCCGTTGGCGCCGGCCGCATTCGAGCCTGCACGGCCCGAGGCACCACCGGAAAAGTCATTCGGAGTCGAGCCGCCGGTGGAGGAAATGAGCGAGCCCGGGTGAGCGTTGCTGCTGCACGCGCCGAACGCTCCGAGCGTTGCCAATAGCGCGCCGAGCGAGGTCCACCCAAGCAAGCGTTCACGAGTCATAGCGACGCGTGGGACGGTATCACGGCTCGTCATAAAACGGCGCGCTCGAGGCGCAACATTTCAGCAACCGACCAGGCTTGAAACGGACAGCCGCGCGCTCGATGCGGGGCCTCCGCATCGGCGATTTCCGGGATCTGCCCAGTCCCGGTAGGATCCAGCGTGCGCGAAAGCTCGTCGAAGAAGCGAGTACGCGCTCGTTGCTTTGCGGCTGGTGTCGAGCCGCGCGCTTTCACCCAGGCTTCGACGAAGGGGCCGATCAGCCAGGGCCAAACCGTGCCTTGGTGGTAAGCGCCGTCGCGTTCGCGCACTCCCCCCGTGTACTGCGCTGCATACCTCGGGTCGCTCCGCTCCAGTGTGCGCAGCCCGGCCGAGGTCCACAGCTCGCGTTCGACGGTGTCCACTACGCGCCGCGCGCGCTCCGGAGACAACAATGTGACCGGCAGTCCCCCCGCTGCAAACAATTGATTGGGACGCAAGCTCGCGTCTACGGCACCTGGCTCGTGATTGTCGTCGACGACGTCGTACAGCGCGCCGCGTGCTTCGTTCCAGAAGCGCGTCTCGAAGCTTCTCAGCCCACGCGCGCGGAGCTCGGCAAAGGCCGGGTCGAGGCGCTCCGCAAGCGTCAACGCGTTGAGCCACAAGGCCTGGATTTCTACGGGTTTTCCGATGCGCGGCGTGACGACCCAAGCCCCAACTTTGGCGTCCATCCAGGTGAGCTGCACGCCCGGGACGCCCGCCGCGAGGAGGCCATCCGCTGCAACACCGATGCCGAAGCGCGTTCCCTTGGCATAGCCGCGCAGGATGGCGCGCATCGCCGCTTCGAGCGTTTGCACTTGGTCTGCGTTCAGCACGCCAGCGACCGACGCAGCTAAGCTCAAGAGCTCACTGGCGGCGACCACGAACCAAAGTGAGGCGTCGACCGCGTTGTATTCGATCACGTCGTCCGAGCGGTCGGGCAAACGATTGGGCAACATGCCTTCGGACACGTACTGCGTCCAGGCGAGCAAGATGTCGCGCGCTTCCGCCAAGCGCCCGGTCGCGAGGCATAGGCCGCGCACGGCAATGAACGTGTCGCGACCCCAATCGCCGAACCAGGGGTAGCCCGCGATGATCGTTAGACCTTCGCCGCGCCGCACCAGGTAGGATTCGCCTGCGCGCTCGAAACGGCTCGAAAATGCCGCGCGGCGCCCGCGCTCGCGCGTGCGAAGCTCGCGCGCCAAGGTTTGCAGATCCCCCTCATTTTCCGCTGAATCGTGCGGCGATCGGGCCTCCAACAAACAGAGTGCCTCAGCGCGCGCTGGGTCGAAACGCAGCACGCCTGGCGTCGCCAAGTCTTCTTCACTGTCCAGCCCGCGCGCGCGCTCCTCAAGGTACTCGAAGCACCGATACCAATCAGGCGCGTGCTCGTATGCGCCGTTCGAGCGAATCACGATTTCAGGCACGCCCGGGTACACGTTGAACGAGAGCGCATCGCCGCGCTGCTCCGGTGCCAGGTGTGCGAGCGGATTTTCATGATGGAGCTGATGAAAATCGCGACCCGAAAGCAGAGGCCGAATGGACAGCGTCTGCCCAGGGCGTGCGGGCTCGACACGCACTGTCACGAGTACGCGCGCTCGCGCGCGCTCGGCGAGCACCTCCCAAACGACGCGTTGACCCGAGCAGAAGAGCTCGAAACGTGGCCACGGCTGGCTCGTGAAATCTCGAAGCTCTGCCGCGCCGGAGTCCAGGAAATCTGGCGCATAGCGTTGTGGAATCAGTGAGCAGTGCTCGCCCTCGGTCTCCAGCCACATGGCGATGCCATTCACGAGCACGAAGCGATCGCTGGGCGGGTGGTTCGCGCTCAGCAGGAGGGCGTGGTAGCGACGTGTGCGCTCGCCGCTCGCGGTCCCCGAGGCGAAGCCCCCGAGCCCGTCCGCCTCGAGCCACTCGCTGGGCCAAGTGCGCGGTCCGGTCATCGTCGCGATCCGGGCAAAATCACTGGAATTTCCGCCAGAAATGGGCCCGTTGGCCGGCCCCGATACAGGGTTTTCTTGGTGATTTCACGAAGGTTTCTCTGTCTCGGAGCGTACAGAAGGTGGCACGCTGCATGCTTTGCGCTCCCCCAGAGTGACCCAAGTTCATGCGCCTCCAGCCTACTGTCAAATTGAGTCGAGTACTTCTGCCTGTCTTTGTCGCCGCGTTCTGCAGTTCCTTGGGCCGGTCCGCGTGGGCTGAAGGAGCGGCGGCGTCGCCAGCGCCGCCGGTTACTCCTCCGGCGTCGCCATCTGCGACGGTAGCGGCGGCGCCTATTGCTACGTTGCTCGCCGACCCGCCGTCGCTAGTGGCTTGGCTGAAACGGATGAACCCGGATGTGCGCGCGGCGGCGTCGCGCGTGCAACAAGCGGATGCTCAAGTGGGCGCCAGCCGCTTGTGGCAAAATCCCACGCTCGAGGTTGGTGTCAACAGCATCACCCTCGGCAAGTTCGTGCAACCCGCGCCAGGCGTGACTCGCTCGGACACCATCAACTACTCGGTCGGTGTTTCGCAGACGATTGAGCTCGGCAAGCGCGGTCCTCGCGTGCGAGCCGCCAAGCTGCGGCGCGACGCATCGAGCGAGGACTATCGCAGCACGTTGCTCGGTTTAGTGAGCGATGCCCGAGCTGCGATGACCAAAGTCGCCTACCTGGGCGCACGTCAGCACATCTTGGAGGACGGTCTGGTCTCCGCGCAGTCCATGGCTGATCTCACGAAGATCCGACTGGATCGCGGAGACGTGAGTGGCGTCGATCAGGACCGTTTGCTGCTCGATGTCGAGCGGGTCGAGCGCGACGTCGCCGACAACCGCTCTGACTTGGAGGATGCACTGGCGGACTGCGAGGCGCTGCTGTTCGCGCCCTGCTCGTCGGACGCCGCGACGCTCGAGACCGCCGAAAAGTCCGCCGGCAAGAGCAGCTACGACGACATCGATGCCGCGATCGCCGGCCGTCCCGATTTGCGCGCTCTTCGTCTCGAGCAGCAGGCGGCCGTAGCAGACGCGACGATGCACAGGCGAAGCGCGATCCCGGACCCCACGCTCGGAGTGACTTACACCCGCGACTACTACGTGGCGTCGGGGAACCAGCCGTACACGCTGGGCGTGTCGGCTTCGATCCCACTTCCGTTCTTCGACCACGGACAATACCAAGCCATCGAGGCGGACCACCGCGCCGAGGAGCTGACTGCGACGCTGCAATCGACGCAGCGTCACGCGGCTTCCGATGCGCGCTCGCTCGTCATTCGCCGCCGCGTTCTTTTGGGCAAGCTGGACAATATCCAGCGCGCCGCGCTCCCTCGCTCCAAGAGCGTCGTCGATTCCACGACGGTCGCTTACCAACGCGGGCAAATCAGCCTGACCGATCTGCTCATCGCGCGCCGCGAGCACGCATCGTTGCTGCTCGAAGAGGCAGACACGCGCTTTGCGCTCTTCAATATCGAGAACGATCTGCGCCG
>DATHOI010000305.1:0-6031 GCA_035485095.1 Polyangiaceae bacterium
GGCGCGGACGGGTTGCACTCGGTTGTCAGACCGGTGGTCGTCGGGGACGACGTGCTCCGCTATTCTGGGCAGACCTGTTTTCGCGGGCTGGCGCGCGTGGCCGTACAGCGGCCGCACGTCATGCGTGAGGTGCAGGGGCGCGGTCAACGCGGCTCGGTCTGCCCGATCGACGACGAGACCGTGTACTGGTGGGTCGCGCACAATAGCCCTCCGAACGCGCTCCTCGCCCGAGAAGCGCGCAAACCCTACCTGTTGCAACGCTATGCGGGCTGGCCATTCGGCATTGGCGCCGCGATCGACGCGACGCCGAGCGACGCGATCCTTCAAAATGATCTCGTCGATCGCAAGCCGATCAAAACCTACGCCAGCGGCCGCCTCGTGTTGATCGGAGACGCCGCGCATCCAACGACACCGAACCTCGGGCAAGGCGCGAACATGGCGATCGACGACGCGATCGTCCTAGCGCGCTCGCTCAGGGACGAGAGCAGCATTACCGAGGGCCTGCAACGCTACGAACGCGAGCGCTTGCCGCGCACTCGCTTGATCGTCGAACGCAGTTGGAGCTTCGGTCGCATGTGTCTTTGGGACTCGGCCTTAGCGGTTGCCGTGCGTGAGCTGCTCGTGTGCGCCACCCCGAGCCGTGTGCTGCGCGATATGCTGCGTTGGCAAGTGCTCGAGACCGTCGGGCCGCTTTAGGGTAGAGTTCGTGCCATCATGCGAGCTGTGGGAGGGCGAACGTCAGCCGGAACGGCGAGGCAACACGCGCCGATCGCGACCGGTATCGTGTTGCTCGCGCTCGGGCTCGTCGGGTGCAACGGTCAGTGCGCCACTCTCGGCAGCTGTCACAGCGTCGACGTAGACGGCGGCACGCAAGACGACATCATCGAGCTCACTGCTGGCAACGCCGTTTCCGTGCAGGCCGCATCTGCCTCGATGAGCTCGGTTCACGAGCTCGTCGGGGGTGAAGTCGTGGTTCAGCCTGCTGCGCCAGCTTGTCTCCCGGAAAGCGGCGCGCCCTGTCGCGCAACGCTGAAACGCCTGACCGTGCGGCTCGATCAGCTCATACTGACCCTCTCGGACCAAAGCACCCTGACGGTCGATGACGCCACAATCTCGGTCGAAGCGCCGTTGAGCATCGAGAACGCGCAAGGCGTATACGAGATCCCCGCAGGCACGACGTTCCAGACGTGCGCGTTGACGAACGGGCGCCGGCAAGCCGCGAGCGCGGTCTCGTCGAGCTCGCTTTCCTTGGAGCTCGACCAGATCAACCACGGTCTGGCGATTGAGGGAACGCTCCCGATGCTGCTCCACGCCGACAACGAGGCCTGCTCGGCGCTGGCTCTAACCGTGTCTGGGCTGATCGTCGGGGTCTCGCCGTGGCAGCAAGTGGCGCCGCAGTAGCTCAATCCGCGCGGCGCGCCGGGCTCGAGCGACGGACCGCGACGCTGACGTGAGCGCCGCGACGTGTGCCAGGTTGAGCCGAGCGCGAGCGTGAGAGTGCCGAAAATAGCGCTAAAAGTGGCTGGCACGGCGCCTGCTTCTGAGCGAGACATGTCGACGAAGGATTTGCTTCGGAAGAGCTTCGGCTTCGCTCTTCCGCTCTTGGGCGTTGTGTACGTCGCTGCCTGCGGCGGTTCGGCGACGTTTCACGGTGATGGGTCGGCGGGTAGCGCAGGGAGCGGGTCGCTGGCTGGCACCGGTGGCGGCACTCAGTGCAACGGGCTCTGTCCGGATATCGCATGCGGGCCCGGATCCATCACCGTACAAGGCGAGTGCTGCCCGACCTGCATTCCGGCCGGCACCGGTGGAGGCAGCTTCGGAACTGCCGGGAGCGGCAGCGGTGGCATCGTCGAATCGGCCGGCACCAGCAGTGGCGGTTGCACTGGCCTCTACGCTTGCCCAGCGATCGCGTGCGGACCCGGATCGACGACCGTGATGGATCCGGTGACGTGCTGCGCCACCTGCGTCACCGACAACGATGGCGGCATCGGAGGCTGCGCCGCGGTGGGCTGTGTCAGTGTCGCGTGTGCAACCGGCTACACGCTGCAGAAAGTGCCGGGCGACTGTTGCCCAATGTGCCAGCCCGATGCGCAAGCGTGCACCTCGGGCGAGCAAGGCTACCAGACGCTGCGCTCCAGCCTGCTTGCGCAACCGGGCGCGACCAGTTGCATGAGCGACTCGGATTGCACGCCCCTCATCGGCGCAGCACAGTGCGGAGACGCGTGCACGAACACGGCGGTGAACGCTTCACTAGCCAAGGACATGACGAGTCAGCTCGACCTGTGGGCCGCCGACTACTGCTCCACGTGCACTCCCGTCTTCCCGCCTTGTGCCGCGCCGCCGGCACCGTTCTGCTCGGGCGGGCAGTGTCAGCTCTACCATTTATTGTAGACGGCAACGCTAGCGTTGGCAGCGCGCTCAGATCGGCGCGATGCCGCCAAGCCCCAGCAGACCTGACCCGCCGTCCCCCGCGCCGCCGGTTCCGCTCGCGCCGCCGCTCGACGGAGTGCTCGCGCCACACGAATCGACGGGGAGCACGCAGGTGCCCGCCGTGCCTGTGCCGGTCACGACGCAGCGCGATAAGCTCATGCAATTGGGGCCGTTCGCTGTGTCGCAGGCCGCGCCGTCCGCCGCTGGGGCCACGCAGGTGCCCGCGGTCGCTCCCGCCGGGATCACGCACGTCGCGGCGGACGAGCACAGCGTGAGGTTGTTGTCGCACGGCGCGCCGGCAGCCGCGATCAGGATGGCGATGCACGTCATGCTGGTGGGGTCACACGCCAACCCTTGCGTCGCGTCACACCCCGCGCTCGTCCTGCGCTTGGGGTCGCAAGCGGCTCCTGCGCTGCTCACGGCGGGTTGGCACGTGCCCTCCGTTGCGGCGGCGGTCGCAGTCGCTGCTTTCGAGCCGACGCACGAAAAGCCCGCGGCGCACGGGATGTCCGCGTCGCACATGTCGCCCGTCTTAGTGACTTCGCTCACGCACACCGTGCCTTTGTTCACGCATTCGAGCCCCGGCCCGCAGCTCGCGAGATCCGCGCACGAATCATTGACGCTCGGCAGTGCCATGCAGACGCCGCAATTCGCGTTCTTGCCAATGCCGCAAAACTGACTGCGGCATTGGCCATTGAACGCGCACACCGCGCCCGCCGCCAATTTGCCGACTGGCGCCTGACAACTAGTCGGTTGAAAATTCTCGTTGTAGTCCGAGCAAGCGACGCTCGGTAGTGCGTTCGCGCAAGCGATGACGGCGCTCGGGCTTGCAGCGGTGGAGCTCGCCGAGAGCATATTCAGACACGCCGCTTTTTGCTGCGCCTGGCATGTCGCCGCGTCGCCGAAGCGCACTTGGATGGCGTCCACGTCGCATGCTGCCGTGCGCGCGCAGCGGGCAGCGGCCTCCTGCGTGCAGGCATCATCCGCCGACGGATTGGTCGTAAACGCCGACGATGAACAACCGAAGTGGGCACTGAGCGCGAAGAACGAGCCGACGCCAAGCAAAGCCTGTTTCATGACCTCGAATGTATCAAATATGCGGCCCGCGTGCGCCCCGATGTCGTGGCGAGATGCCACAGACCGGGACTACTCCGTTGGGTGTAACCTTCACTGCGTATGGTTTCCCGCATCGCCGTTCCCCCGGCTGACTTGCCCGCGGCTGACTTGCCCGTTACTTCGGGCGAGGTCGAAGAACGCTTTCGCTTGCTCGTCGAGAGCGTCAAAGACTACGCGATCTTCATTCTAGATCCCGATGGACGTGTCAGCACTTGGAATCCTGGAGCGGAACGCATCAAGGGCTACACCGAAGCAGAGATCGTCGGTAAGCATTTCTCGATCTTCTATCCGCCTGAAGTCGCAGCCACGGGCAAATGCGACGAGGAGCTGGTGATTGCCGCGCAAGAAGGGCGCTTCGAGGAAGAGGGTTGGCGCCTGCGCAAAGACGGCTCGAAGCTTTGGGCCAACGTGACCATCACGGCGTTGCGCGAACCAAGTGGCAGGCTGATCGGCTTCGCCAAGGTGACGCAAGACCTGACGACTCGCAAAGCCGCCGAGGAGAATCTGCGCTCGCTGGCGGCACAGAGCGCTGCTCTCGCCGAGAAGTCACGGATTCAGGAGTTCCAAGAGCGCTTCTTGGCAATCCTCGGACATGATCTGCGAAACCCCCTCGCAGCGATCGACATGGGCGCGGGCATTCTGCGGCAGAGCATCAGCGAGCCCGCGTCCGTCCGCATCCTGGATCGCATGCAGTCGAGCTCGAGTCGCATGACGCGCATGATCGAGCAAATCCTCGATTTGACGCGGAGCCGCCTGGCGGGGGGGCTCGAAATGGTGCTCGAGCCGGTCGACTTGCGTGTGACACTGACTCGCATCGTCGACGAGATGCGGTCGGCCTTTCCGACTCACGCTATCTCATTGGACTGCCCGCCGCTCGAAGGCACGTGGGACCGCGATCGCCTGGAACAGGTATTTTCGAACCTGATCGGCAACGCCATTGTTCATGGCGACGCCAACGCACCGGTCGGTGTCCGAGCGACTGCGGATATGAATCAGGTGCAGGTGGCGGTGCACAATGAAGGTCCGCCGATCCCGCTCGAGCTTCAGAAGACGCTCTTCAACCCCTTCCGCCGCGGCGAGCGGGATAGCCGCACTGCCAAAACGGAAGGCTTAGGCTTAGGTCTCTATATTTCACAGGAGATTGTACGGGGGCATGGCGGCGACATCGACATTGAGTCGACGGCCAGTGCAGGAACCACATTTCTGGTTTCGCTGCCCATTCACGCGATCGGGAAACCATGACTGTCAGCAAGCCGCACACCGTGCTCATCGTGGAAGATGAAGAGGACCTGCGCGAAATGATGCGAGAAGCGCTCGAGATGAAGGGCTATCGCGTTGTGACGGCGGAAGAGGGCCAAGAGGCCCTAGCGAAAATCGACAGCATTGACCAACTCTGCTTGGTGCTCTTGGATCTGTTGATGCCTGGCATGAACGGCTGGGATTTCTTCACGAAAATGCGGGAACGCCCAGAGCTCGCCAGCGTGCCGGTCATCGTGCATTCATCGGCATCCGGCCGAGCCCCCGCAGGCGTCACGCGAGCACTCCAAAAACCAGTCTTGTTCGAGCAACTGATCTCGGTCGTCAGCGAATATTGCAACGCGTCCGCTTGAACGCCCCCATTCAGAAGCCGGCCACGTCTTCCGGCACGGGGCCTCCGCCTGTCGGGCCGCTGCCCCAGCAGCGGACCACGCCGGTCTCGAGCACGGCGCAGGCGCCGTAGTCTCCGACCCCGACGGCAACGACGCCCGTGGACATGCCGATCGGGTCGACGGCGACGGTGTAGCTCGAGTTGCTCTCGCCGTTGCCGAGCTGGTCGAAGCCACCCACGCCCCAGCACTTGAGCGCACCGGAGTCGGTGATGGCACACCCGACTCGGTCAACGGAAAGCGCGGTCACCTGTGAGACGCCCGCGACGTCGAGCGGCAAGGCGACGTTCTGCGTGCCGTCCGCGTCCCAGCCCCAGCACTTGACGGTGCGCTGCGGGGTGACGGCGCAGGAGTATTCTTCACCTGCGGATACGGCGAGCGTACCCGCAGAAAACCCGCTGACTTGAACCGGCACGGCGCTGCTGTCGAACGCGCCGTTGCCGAGCTCCCCGTAGCGACCTATGCCCCAACACCAGAGCTGCCCCCCCGCGGCTATGGCGCAGGTGTCGTTACTGCCTGCGCTGATGCTCGTTACGCCCGGCGGCAGACCAATCACGTCCACCACGTCGTATTGATACGTGAAGGACGGTGTGGTCGTGCCGTTGCCGAGCTGTCCGAAGTTATTGGAGCCCCAGCATTTTACGCCCTGCGTCGGGCTCAGCACGCAGGTGTGATCGAAATACGGCGCGGCGCAAGTGATGCTGGTCACGTCCGTGGGCAAGCCGCTCACCGTGTCGACGCCGTTGTAGTAGCCGCCCCAGCACTGCACGGCACCAGTGTCCATCAGCGCGCAAGCCGTGGTCGTGCCGACCGAGACCATGCGCACGCCGCTCTCGAGC
>DATHOI010000306.1:0-2363 GCA_035485095.1 Polyangiaceae bacterium
GAGGAATTTCCGAGCGGCAAAGTATCACTCGGCACGATGGTCGACACGTTGGCTGGGGCGATCATCAAGCGCCTCGCGTACGGGCGCCCGGACGGTGTGGCGGTGCTCGCCGAGGGCTTGGTCGAGCGGCTCGACCCCGAAGAACTCGCGCAACACGCTGACGTCGAGCGCGATGAGCACGATCATATCCGGCTCGCCGAGATCGACTTCGGTCGCATCATCAAGGCTCGCGTGAGCGAGCGGCTGAAGAGTTTCGGCATCAAGACCACGATCGTGTCGAAGGACATCGGCTACGAGCTGCGTTGCACCGATCCGATTCCGTTCGACATGGAGTACACGCGCGACCTCGGCTATTGCGCCGCGAAGTACCTGCTCGAAGGCGGTTCGGGCGCGATGGTCACCATCCAGCAGGGCAAATTCAAGCCGATCAAGTTCGAAGACATGCTCGACCCGGAGACTGGCCGAACACGGGTACGCATGGTCGACGTCGAGACCGAGTACTACAAGATCGCTCGTCGTTACATGTTGCGCTTGCGCCGCGATGACTTCGCTGACGCGGCCGAGGTTCAGAAATACGCCGCGGTGACGCAGACGACCCCCGAGAACTTCAAGGCGCAGCTCGAGTACTTGGTCAAGGACGAGCCGCCGCCACTCGCCTTCGACTTCTGATTCCGAGATGACGGACGCGCCGTGGTTTCTTCCGCGCCGGGAGCTCGGGCGTACCGGTTTTCACGCGACCGCGCTCGGCGCTGGGGATCTCGCCGATCGGGCGTTACCGATCGAGAGCTGCGTGGCGACATTGCGCCGCGCTTTCGATTTCGGGCTCAATGTGGTCGACACCGCGCCGAGCTACGAGGACGGCTACAGCGAGCAGATCGTCGGTCGAGCGGTGCGCGATCGGCGTAGTCAGCTCTTCGTCATCGACAAAGTCGACCACCTCGATCGCGCCGTCGCGCCGCAAGTGGCCGAGAGCCTGGGTCGACTCGATTTGGTCAACGTCGATCTGCTCGTATTTCACGGCTTGAGCTCGGTGCAGGATTGGCGTGCTCTGATCGCGCCGGGCGGGCGCTTCGACGAGCTCTGCGCGTGCCGGGACGCGAAACAAACACGCTTCGTCGGAATCTCGTGCCATCACCCCGAGGTGCTAAGCGAAGCATTGCGCTCGAGGCGTTGTGACGTGCTGATGTTTCCGGTCGGACCGTTCGTCGACGCGCGCTATGTCGACGAGATCTTGCCCGAAGCCAAGGCTCGAGGTGTGGGCACGGTCTGTTTCAAGACGTTCGGCGCAGGCAAGTTGCTCGGTGACACCGCGGGTTACGGACGGCCGCTCGCGGACCGTCCTCGTGGCAAGCTCAGCTCCGGTGGCAAACCGAGTGAAGGTGTACCCGAACTGCCCCACCTCGACGTGGCAGAATGCGTCCGCTACACGCTGACGTGCGATCCCGACGTAGCGCTACTTGGACTGAGCTTTCCGAACGAACAAGACGCGGCGTTCAAAGCGGCGCAGAGCTTCGAGCCCCTTTCTGCCGTGGAGCTAGCCGACATTCGAGGTCGCGCAACTCTAGCCATGGCTGGCAAGGGTCGAACGTGGTGGAATCCGGAATAAAGCCGCGGCCCAACGGGTCTCGGGATCGCCGCGAGGCTTATGCGAATTTCCGGAAAACTGACGCTCGGTGTGATCGCCGGTATCGTCGCCATCTTGGCCATCTCGGCTTACCTCACGGTCAATCGTGAAGTCGTGCTGTTCGAAACCGACATGGCTCGCGACCATGAGATTTTCGCGCAAGCGGTGGCATCGTCGATGGCGCGAGTTTGGCGCGTCGACGGACGCGCGCACGCCCTCGGTTTGCTGGAGCAGCTCGACGCGGGCGAGGGTTCGGTGCGCGTGCGCTTCGTGCCGAAGGACGGCTACCCTAGCGACCCAAACATCGGGCACAGCGCGCTCGGCAGCGTCCTCCGCGGCGGCCCTCCCCTGCACGACAAGCTCGAGGGGGCTTCTCCGAAGCTGTACAGCTATGCTGCCGTGCACTTGGGAGACGAGACGCCTGGGGTGCTCGAGCTCTCGGAGTCGCTCGAGCCACGAGATGCTTACGTGCGTTCGACCGTGCTGCGCGCCGCGATCACTGCGCTTTGCTTGGGGATCGTCTGTGCGGCGCTGACTTTCGCCCTCGGCAGCAGCATCGTCGGGCGTCCGGTACGCGCCCTAGTCGAACAAGCCCGACGCATCGGCGCGGGCGACCTCGGCAGCCGCTTGGATTTCTCCCAACACGACGAGATCGCGGAGCTGGGTCGGGAAATGGACGCCATGAGCAGCAAGCTCGCGGACGCCAACGCGCGCCTGGTCGCCGAAACCGCAGCGCGGG
>DATHOI010000307.1:0-4337 GCA_035485095.1 Polyangiaceae bacterium
GCCCACGCACGCTGCGCCGGGCGCGCTCGCGTTGCACAGTGGCAGACTGGCCTTCGTGGCCAGCGTTTGCGCCGTGGTCAGCACCGGGTCGAATTGGTGCACGCCGTTGCAGGCATCTGTCTGCAGATCGCAATAGTGCGTCGTCCAAGCTTGGGGCAGCGTGGCCAGCCCTTGATAGCCGGCGTTGAACACACATTGGCCGTTCACACAGCTAGCGAGCGTCGGTGGACAGGTTTCAGGGAGACATGTCTGAGGCGGGATGCAGAGCTGAATGTCGGCTGCCACGTTGAGCACGTGGCCCTGCCCTTTGTAACCGCAAGCGCTGGAGGCCGCGCCACCGGTTGCGGAGCTCAGACCGCCTGTGCCAGCGCTGTTTGCGCCACCCGATGCGCTGCTCGAGCCGCCGCCGGAGCTGGCCGTGGCGCCGCCGTCCGTCGCTGAACCTGCGATTCCAAGCGCGCCGGTCCCAGCGCTGGCGGAGTTGCCGCTCGTCGTTCCAGTGCCCCCGGTTGTCTCGTCAGCGGCAGCTCCAGCCGAGCCAAGCCGTTGAGCGCCGGGCTGGCTAGCGGTGCTGCATGCGGTGAGCAGCAGCAGCGCGAACGGAGCGAAGCGGAGCGCGGCGAAAAGACGCATCACTGCCACAAGCTAGCTGCCGGCACACCGTCACGCGTCGGCATTTCGCGTCGCAAGTCTGGCGTATTCCGAGCCGCGCGCCCGCGCCTTACTTGGGCAGACGAGTGCCGCAGCTGACGACTTCGGCATCGGCGCCTGCTGGCGCTACCGGGCTCCAGCCATTCACACACGCGGCGACCGGTTCGAGCGACGACGACGGAAGCCCGGCTGGCGCAAGCCGGACATCTGCCACCCAGACGGCCATCGACAACGCGAAAATGATTGCTGCGGGATGTGCCATGGGGGAGCTCCTGATGTAGGTGGAGTGGGAACCAAACAATCGGACTAGTCAGCGCGACGAGCCGCGGAACCAAAGAGCGAGCGCGCTCGAAGCAGCACGCGAAAGCCACGAACCTGGAGACGCGAGCTGGCGCAGGCGAACCTGAGAGACCTCGTTGCCATCACTGCTGGCGTCCGCGTCGGCGTCGGCGAGCAAGCGCCCCAGCTCCGCGGCAGTGGTCGGGCCCGTGCGCACGTCGCGCAGCCCCGGCGGCACGAACAGTGGCCGGCCCGAACCCGGAGAAACCCCAACTCTTTGGGCGGATTCTGCGGGACGACGATGTGCAAACGACATGGAGCTCGCCAAGACGACACTTCAACTTTACCAAAATGTCACCTTTCGTCAATTATTCGTCATTCACTTGTCACATTTAGCGGAGGCGTCCCCGGCTTGAGCTGGCGAGCGTAGGAGCCCGCTGGACCGCAGTCCGCCGCAGCCGGGCGCGCCAACTTGAGCTCTGCGGCACGCGACCCAAAAAGCCTCGCACCGAGTTGAGCGAACGCGGACCATCGCCCCAACTGGGACAATCTCAGTTTGCGATTCGGCACGAAATAGCGACTGACTGTTTCAGGCATGTTGCTTGCTCTGACGACACTCGTGCTCGGTCGTCTGATTCCGATTCTCGCATTCGTCGTGGGGTGTGGTGGCCCAAGCGTGGTGTCGGTGTTGCCGGCGCGAGCAACGTACAAAGAGGATCCACCGCGTTCGGTGCACGTAGCGCTCGACGCAACGAGCACTCACTTACCGCTCGTCGTCTCCGGCACGACCGTCGCGTATGGGGATGTCGACCAAGCGCTCGCTTTAGCCATCGAGCACTCGCTCGAACCGACGACCGAGGAGCTCGCTCGTCGCAACGCCAAGCATCTCGAGCTCGCCGTCGAGCTCGTCGAGGCACATGCAGAGTACGCGCGAGATCGCTTGCTCGTGCGCTTGGCAGTGCGCGCCACACTCCGTGAAAACTCCGGCAACGTGTACCTGGCGCAGACTCACGCGCACGCCGGCGCGTCGGCGGTTTTACCCGCTGAAAACGGCGCGAAAGTCGTCCTTTCTTGTGCTGATTCGATTGCTCATCAGCTCTCGGGTTGGTTAAGCGGTATGGATTTGCGCTGACACGGAAGAAACCGAGTCGCGCTCGTGTTCTGTCTTCGAAGTCTCTGACCTTCCTGAAAGGGGAATTTCCCAATGCGGACGTTTGTCTTCTTGGCAGCGCTGAGCCTGAGCGGTTGTGCATTCTACACGGTCAACCCCGGTCACCGCGGGTTGCGTTTCGACCCGCATGAGGGCGGTTTGCACCAACAGGTGCTGCAGCCGGGCATCTACAATCTCGGCTGGTGTTTCCTGCGTGATTGCGGTCAGGTCGACGACTACGACGTGACCTACTCGACGCACCGCGATCTGGTGCACACCGTCTCCAGCGAAGGCTTGGCGATGGACGTGCATCTGGCCGTGATCTATCGACCGATCATCTCGGAGCTGTACGATCTCGCCAACGAGATTGGCTCCGGTTACTTCGAGGAAGTGATCGGCCCCGAGTTCCGCAGCGCGTCACGCGGCGTCTTCGCGCGGCACGTGTACGGTGAGCTGATGGTCAAGAACGAGAAGATCGAAGACGAGATCGAGAGCGAGGTTCGCCGGCGCACCGCCGGAAAACACGTCGAAATCGCCTCGATCACCATCGAGGGCGTGGAGTTCGCGCCGGAGATCACCAACGCCGTACGCCAGAAGCTGGTCGCCGAGCAGGACGCCTTACGTCAGAAGGCGGGTGTCGAGGCGGACGCGCTGCGTAAGCGCACGCAGATCGAAACCGAAGCTGAAGCCGCACGGCTGCGCGCACAAGCGGAGACCGAGGACGAGAAGCGACACGCTGAGCTCGAGCTCCTCAAACAGCACAACACACGCGCCGTCGCCGAAGAGCAAGTCGCCGTCGAGAAAGCCCAAGCCATGGCAAATCTCGTCAAGGCGAAAGCAGACTCGGAGCAAATGAAGATCTTGGCCGAGGGGCAGGCTGCGCAAAATCGCGCAAAGTCGCTCGAGCTCACCCCACTCCTGATTCAGGAGAAAGCCTACGAGGCGCTCGGTGCTCTCGGTGGCATGGGCACGACCGTTTACTTGGGAGATTGGTCGCACGCGCCGAGCTTCTTGTTTCCCAAACTAGGGCTGCCGTACTCGCTCACTGCACCGCAGGTCGCACCGTCTCACTGAGCGCGCCTGCCGCTACGAAAGCAGCCAGTTTATCGGTGAAATATCCGGACTCTTCAGGGCAGCGACGGGCGCCATCAGCCCGTTCGTCGTGAAGACACAAAACTAGTGCGTCGCGAACACTAGCCACTCGACGAGCGGAGCGGCGGCCTTGGCATGTGTCACGAGCCAGGGCCCGAGCTTGGACGAAGTGAGAATGCCTTTGGGAAAGGGCGGAAACGTGGCCGTCAGACCCCTGCGCTTCAAGTGCTCAGCGCGCGGGTGCTCGGGGTCGTAACCTTTGGGCACGCGCCTGTAGGAGTCATACGAACGCACGACGAAGCCCTTCTTGGTCAGCGCACTCAGAATCTTGTCCAGCTCACGTCCGCGTTTGTCATCGACGACGGCAGCCCGAAAGCGCTCGAGCATGCGCGCGTCCATCATGTAGTGCCCGGCCGCCGCAAACGACTCTGGCTCGCCGACATGCACGTAGATCGCCATCGGCACTTCAGTGACCTTGCCTTGCCGTTTGGTGGGAATCAGCCCGCCCACGTGAGTCTTGTACGGGGTCTTGTCTTTGGAAAAGCGCATGTTGCGATAGATCCGAAACTGCTTCGGCGCGTCCAGGTCGCAGTGCTTGTACGCGCTGTCGACGCCCTTCCGTACCTCGGCCAGCAGCTCGCCCATCGGTTCTTGCCAGCCCGCTTCGAACTCGGCCTTGTGCGCCTGGAACCAGACTCTGTCTTGGTTCTTGGCCAGCTGTTTGAAGAACTTCGCGGTCGGATCGGCGAACCCTTGAAAGGCCATGTGTGATTCTTATCACACCAGCCCCGCGAACCCTGGTCAGCGCACGTCCGGCACCACGACGCCACAGTCGACGAACGAGAGATTCGTGTCGATCCGGAAGTTCGACCCGGGGTCGTGGCGCTCGGCGTGGAACAAATCGAGATTGTACGTGTTGCCCTTGCTGAGACCGAACGTCGCCGCGGAGGCGTCTAGATTGACCGAGCCGGTCTCGGGCACGTGCAGGCCGCCCAGATCGACGGCCAGAGTGCCGTTGATGAACACCCACACGTCATCGTCGCCGGTGAACGTGAAGGTTTCACCGCCCCCGTATTTGAATTGCGTGTGCAGCTCGGTAGTGAAACTGAAGTTGTGCGGCTTGCCGTCATTGCCAGTGACGCCCGGCGTATTGCCAAAGCCTGCG
>DATHOI010000308.1:0-17500 GCA_035485095.1 Polyangiaceae bacterium
ACGCTTTGCGCTCGGTGTTCTCGCTCGCTTGTCAATCGCCGACGAGTCTGGCCTTTGGGCTCTAAACCGCAGAAATTCGAGATTTATCCCATGATGCTCAAGCGACGCGACGCGCTCATGACCGCCCTCTTCGGGGCGGGATACGTTGGCTTGCGAGCTCTAGCGACGGGCCTGCCCGCCTGGTTCATCGCCAACCCTCGCAAGGCCAGCGCCGACGCCCTGACGTGCGCGCTCGACGCGACCAAGCTGCAGTCACTGATCGTGAGTGTGTCGAGCAATGGTGACCCGATCAATTGCAATTGCCCGGGCACTTATGAAGACACCACCGCCATTCACCCCCAGCAGGCCGAGGTTGCGCCGACCACGTTGATGCTCGGCGGCAAGAGCTACGGCGCGGCGACCCCCTGGGGCACGTTGGGTGACGCGGTGCTGGCGCGCACTGCATTTTTTCATCACGTGACGCTGTCCATCGTGCACGGCGATCAACCGAAAGTAATGCGGTTGATGGGCGCGACGAGTGGCGGCGAGATGCTGGTCTCGGCATACGCCAAGCACCTCGCGCCGTGTTTGGGCACGGTGCAGACGGAGCCTGTGTCGGTCGGGGCCGGTAGCAACTCGAGCGAGCTCGTGAGCTTCGCAGGTCGCTCTTTGCCCTCGGTTTCACCGACCCAACTGCGCCAGCTCCTGACCGGCTCGGGCGCAAGCGGCGGCTTTCAAACCGGCGGCACGAACAAGAACCCGCTCGTGGCGCTGCGCGCGATGCGCGACAAACAACTCGATGCGCTGTACGACCTGGCCAAGAGCGACGGCACGAACGTGCAGAAGGACTTCATCGATGCGCTCGCCTCGAGCCAAACTCAGGTGCGGCAGTTGGCGGAAAGCCTCTCTGACACGCTCAGCAAAATTACCGCGGACGACGTGGCTGGCCAAGCGCTGGCTGCGGCGGCACTGATCTCGGCCAAGGTCACGCCGGTCGTCACGATGCACGTGCCCTTCGGCGGCGACAATCACAACGATACGGATCTACAAGCAGAGGCGGATCAAACCGTGAGCGGTGTCGCGGGCATCAAGGCCGTGCTCGACGCGCTGAGCGGCATGAGTCTATCGGACAGCGTCACGTTCGCGACGTTGAACGTATTCGGTCGAAATCTGAACGGCATCAGCAAGGTGCTGGCGCGCACGGGCCGCGATCACTACGGCAATCACTCCGTGTGCGTGATGATCGGCAAGAACATCGCGCCCGGCGTAATCGGCGGCATCTTGCCGGTTTCCGATCCGGGCTCGGATGGTGCCCTGGGCGCGGCTGATATCGATTCTGCCACCGGAACTGCAGTGTCCGGTGGTGATATTCCTCGCACCGAGACGCACGTTGCCATGGCGCGGACGCTCGGCGTCGGCCTCGGCATTTCGACCGACGCGCTCAGTGGCGATTTCGTGGCAGGCGCTGGCGGCAAGGTGGTCAACGCGGCGTTGAACGGCGTATCCGGCTGACAGGCACGCGCGACTTTCCCGGGCGCTCCCCGCAGCTCGGCGATGCCGAGCGAAGGCTCGGCACGGAAGGTGGTATGGGTAGTGAGGACCCAAGCACAGGGAGCGCTAGGATGAGCCAATTCGATTTCGATCCGAACTACGTCTTCGAGCACCACACGCCGACCGCGGAAAAGCTCGTGCACTACGACGCGGTCCACGCAGCGGCCAAGAGCTTCGCGAGCGTGATTCTGAAGCACACGCCGCCGTCTGAAGATCAGGCAGCCGCGCTGCGTTTGCTTCGCGAAGCCACGATGACGGCAAACGCTGCGATCGCGCTCGACGGCAGATTGAAGTAGCGCGTCCTTCGGCAGTCCTGCTGCGAGCTGCGTCGAGCGCGCATTTCCCGACACTGTGGGTGCACCCGCTAACGCCGCGAAAAGCCGAGCGATCGCGGAGTGCCCCGGACACGCGTGGGCTTTGCCGTGACCCGCGTTCGAAACCTGCTCTAACCTCGAGGGATGACGATCGCGCGCGCCCTTACGGGCGTTCTCTCGGCAGTGGGCTGCTCGCTGCTCCTTTCGTCGTGTTCTTCCGGCGCCGCGAGTGGAGCCCAGAGTGGCGCTGTTGGTGCGGCGCCGAATGGCGGCAGCGCGGGCTCGTCCGTTAGCGGAGCTGGCGCCGGGGGCTCCAGTGCCGGTGCTCAAAACGGCCCTGCAGGTGGGAGCGCGGGCGGGGGCGGGGGCGCGGCTCAAGCTGGCAGCTCCGGCAGCGCGAGCGTGGCTGGCCCCACCGTCGCTGAATTCATGGGTCTCAACGGCTTTGTCGACGACGATGTCGACAAGCTGGCCGCCGTCGGTAACGTGCGCGAATACCATGACTGGACTTGGAACGACGGCAATGGCGCGGCCGGCTACACCGGTTACCCGAACAGCAAGCTCACCTTCCAGTTCAATGGCTACTGGGACTTCGACGGCTACTACTCGCAGCTCGACGCACAGCACGTCATGGTCTTCCCGTGCATCGAAGGCTCGGTTCAGTATCTGAACAACGCCATGCCGCCAGTCGCGAGCGGCGCGGACGCGACGGACCCCGCTTCCTACACGGCCCACGCCGCGTTCATGTACCAATACGCCGCGCGTTACGGCTCGGCCATGGTCGATGCCAGCAAGCTGACCCTCGACGCATCACAAAGGGTCGTCTCGGGGCTGAACGTGCTCCCTTATTACGAGGACGGTAACGAGCCGGACGCGACCTGGGTGCACTCCGACGGTTCGTTCCTGTTCACGCCCGAGATGACCGCGGCCATGGCCAGCGCCGATTACGACGGAAATCAGGGAAAAATGGGCGCAACCTTCGGGATCAAGGGCGCGGACCCGAACGCCAAAATGGTGCTCGCCGGTCTCGCTGGCGCCGGGCCGAAGGACTTCGCGAGCAACGTCATGAGCTATTTGGATGGCATGCGCGCATGGGCCGCTGCACACCGCGGCGGCAGCTTTCCGGCGGACGTCCTCAACATTCACGATTATTGCTTCGGTCCTGATCCGTTCGGCACGGTAAATCCAAAGCCAGGCCTCTCACCCGAAGACTGCAAGCTGCAGGCTTTGATGCAATCGATCGTGAGCTACCGCGATCAGAATCTGCCAGGCAAACCGCTGTGGCTCACCGAATTCGGCTACGACACCGACGCTCAGTCACGTCTGCGCGCGCCGGCCATTGCCGGCAATTCAGCGGAGGTCGTGCAAGGCCAGTGGCTGGTGCGGAGCTTCATCGCGCTCATGGCATCGGGGCTCGACCGCGCGTTCTTGTTCGTATCGCGCGACGACTGCACCGGTGACGACACGAAGTGTCCGAACAATGCCGTACAATTTTCGACCTGTGGCGTGCTCAGCGAGAAAGGCACGGAAACGCCCAAAGCTTCCTGGTATTTCCTGGCGGCCTTTCGCGCACGGCTCGGCGCCATGCGCTACCAAGGCAGTATGGACTCGGGCGTCAGCAATGTGTCGATCGCCAAGTTCTACGATGCAGCTTCGGACAGTGGCGCGTATGTGCTTTGGGCGCCGACCAGCGCGGCGACCGTGGTCAAGGGCTACACGCTGAGCGTGAGCTCCACGCTGACAGCGGCTACGCTCGTGACCTTGGCCGATCAATCCGCGACCGGCAACGAGCAGCCACTCACGCCGAAACAAGGCTCGGTCACCCTCGATGTCGACGAGTCACCGAGCCTCGTGCTCGTGTCTGGGAAACCTTAGGCCGCTCAGCTCTTCGCGAGCTCGCTCTCGATCGCCTCGATGAGTCCGGGATGATCTGGCGTCACGTCGGGTGCGAAGCGAGCTGCGACCGTGCCATGACGATCGACCAAGAATTTCTCGAAGTTCCACATCACCTCGGTCGGCGTCTTGGGGGCGAGGCCATGCTCCTCGAGCTTGGCTTGCAGCACACCGTCGCCCTTGCCGCGCGCTTGCGGTTGCTGCGCGATCAACTCGCGATACAGCGGGTGCTGCCCTTCCCCTTTGACCGTGATCTTCTCGAACATCGGAAAATCCACCCCGAAGCGGGTCTTGCAAAACTCGACGATCTCCGGATTGCTGGCGGGCTCTTGCGCGCCAAAATCATTGGCGGGAAAACCGAGCACGACCAGCCCCTCACTCTGGTATTTGCGAAACAATTGCTCGAGCCCCTCATACTGAGGGGTCAGGCCGCACTGGGAAGCGACGTTGACGACCAGCAGCACTTTACCGTCGAAATCCTTGAGCGATGCCTTGGTGCCGTCGATGCGGTGGACCGGAATTTCTTGAAGTTGCGTCATTTTTACCTCGGAGCCTTGAAGGTCGCTGGGGGCGCTTCCGTCCCGGCTTTGTGGAACTCAGCCGATTCGCTGTCAAGCGCCGCGCCCCGGTAGCGGAAACAGCCCTCAATCTTCGAAATCCGTGCGCCTGCGCTCGCCGCCATAGCTTGTGCGCCGCACGCCCGCTAACTTCGAAGCATGCGAATTGCGCTCGCGTTGCTCACGTTGCTCACGGTTGGGTGCTCGTCGGGTAGCGGTGCTCGGAGCGCGACTGCAGCGGGCGGTCAGGGCGGGACCACCGGGACGGCGAGCTCGGCCGGTGACTCGAGCACGGTCGGCAGTGCTGGCGGCGGTGGAGCGAGCAGTGCGCTGTCCGGCTTGCCGTTGCCGAGCAGGTCGGGCGTCGCTCAGCCTGCGGGCAGCGCCGGGAATTTGCAGATCTTGCCCTGGGCCGGTTTCCAGGCAGCAGTGAGCTACACCTTCGACGACGCGCAGCCCTCGCAGATCGAGCATTGGGCCGAGCTCAAGGCTGAAGGCATCCGCGGCACGTTCTATTTGAACACGCGGGCGCAGGCCACGGAGGCCGATTTCGACTCCACGTGGCAAGACGCCGAAGCGCAGGGTTGGGAGCTCGGCAATCACACGGTTCACCATTGTAATGCCGACGGCACCTGCCCGAATGGCGCAACCTTCACATCCATTGACCAAGAGTTCGACGACGTAACGACGTACATCACGACTACCGGACAGCAAGCGGCGGCGTGGACAGCCGCGTATCCGTACGGTGATACGGGCTACGAGCCTGCGGCCGAGGAGCGCTTCTTTTTGGCGCGCGGCGTGTCCGGCGGGCTCGTCGCCGCAAACGACAGCACGGACCCGTTCGACTTGCCGTGCATCGCCGCCGTGGCTGCGGGGGGTGAACCGGTCAGCACGTTCAGCGGTGACGTGGACGCCGCGCACGCGCAAGGCAAATGGCTGATCTTCTTGTTTCACACCATCCTGCCCACCGATCAATCTTGGTACGCGCCGACCGACATCGGCTCGATCACCGGCAGTATGGAGCACGCGAAATCTCTCCCCGACGTGTGGCTCGATTCACTAGTGAATGTGGGCGCGTATTGGCTCGCGCAAAAGCTGGTCAGTGCGGTCACGCCGACCATGAACGGAGGCGCGACGACTTGGGCTTGGTCGTTGCCCGCGCATTTTCCGAGCGGCAAATACCTGCGAGTCACGGTCGACGGCGGCACCCTCACACAGAGCGGAAGCCCACTGCCGTGGGACGAGCACGGTTTTTACGAAGTCTCGCTCGACGCGGGTACGCTCACGCTCACGCCTTGAGCCCTCCTTCGCGTGCGTACTTGCTTGGTCTCAACCGGGCTGTGAGGCGTAAAAATTCGAAAAATCCTGCCTTCCGACGCCTGGCCCGCGCGACTCAGCGAGGATGCGAACGAGCAAAGTGGGGTGGTTCGCGCTGAGCGCAGCCGCCCTGACGCTGATCCAGGCCTGTGGCTCCAGTGACAAGAGTTCTCCGGACGGCAGCAGCGGGGCCAGCGCTTCGAGCGCTGGGGCGAGCTCCACGTCGGCCGGTGCCTCCGGTGCCGTGGCTGCGGCGGGCTCTGGTGTCGTCGCTCCGACCGGGCCCGCGGGGTCGTGCAGCGCACCGGACACGCGCGTCACCGAGATCGACGTCGGCGCTACCGTCGTTCAGAGTGAAGACGAAGCTGCGCTGAAGCCGCTGGCCATCGCCGCCATTCCGTCCGGCGGTTCGCGCGTATCTTGGTTGGGCAGCGACGGCATGATCCACGTCACCACGCTGAACGCTGACGACACCGTCAACACGAGCGCCGGTACCGTGAACATCGCCGGCAACGACTACGGCGACATCTATGCGGACGACAACGGCGGCGTGCTCATGGTGTCGCGTGACTCGGTGGGCGGCGGCACGCTCAACTGCGGCGATCCGACGAACCTGTGCGGCACGCCGCCGAGCCCAGCAATCCCTTGCTACGACATGTACATGGTGCGTTTCGACGGCACGAAAGAGACCTGGGCAACGCAGCTCACGCAATCGAGCGCGCAGCATCCGCCGTACCTGACCAGCAAGACAGACACGTCGAACGTCATCTTCATTTGGTGGTACGCGCACCACTCGCGCATCGCGTTCGACGGCGCGAACTACGCCGGTTACTACGGCGCAGCAATCAGCGTCTCACAAGCCGGCTGCGTGAACATTCACCAGGGCGACGAGATGCGCGTGGTCGACCCGAGCGGCAATCTGCTCACTGGTCACAACAGCTTCGATTGGGGCTGCAGCCACAGCGGCTACGAGCGCATCGTGTGGGACCCGAGCGCCAAGAAATTCATCACCGTGTGCAAGAACGACGCGCCAACCGGCGGAAAATCCGGGCGACTCGCTTTCGCGCCGGCCACCAGCACGATCTACCCGCTCGACCTGTACTACTCGAACATGGGCAATATCACGCTCGCCAGTGGCGGCGGCTACTGGTTAACGACGAGCGATATTCGCGCTGGCCAAACGCCGAACATGGACGGCTTGGCCGACGTGCACCTCTTGCACTTCAGTACCGGCGCGCCCGACAAGGATCTCGTGCTCGCAAGCGACGCCGGCTTGAACGACCGAGCGCCGCACCTCACTCAATACGGCGCGAGCCACCTGCTCGCCGCGTGGGACACCTCGACCGCCACAGGTGACCTCACTGCCAAATCGCCGAACCGCAAGCTGTACGTGCAGGTGCTCGACAGCACGTCTGGCGCGGCGGTCAGCTCGCCGATAGCAGTGCCGGTGTTGAACAACCGCTATCAAGAGATGAAGCCGTTCCCGGACGGCAGCGTGGCTTACCCGGCTCCAGGTTCTACGAGCACCAAAATCAAGATTCTGCGGGTCATGCCCTGTCAGTGACGCTCATCGGCCGTCAGATTTTTTGATGGTCACGCGTGCGCCGCGCGTCGCGGCCCAGCCTTCGGCGTCGCGTTGCGGCGTTTCGGCCCTGACACCGGCCCGAGCAGGCGCGAGCCGTGGGAGAGCTCGCGCCTGCCGCTAATTTCAGCGCTTCACTTCGGTCCGGCGTTGGCTTGCACGTCCGCCTGAACGGCACTGGCGGACTCCGCGCTGAACGAATACGGCGGCGCGAACACCGAGCTCGCATTCAGGTCCGCGGGCGATTTGCCCGACGTGCCCGAGTACAAGTTGCTGGTCGACTTGGCGACGCTCTTGGCGATGCTGCTGTTCACGTAGCTCGTCGTGTCGATCGGGGTTTTTACGCCGATGAACGCGTTTTCTTCACTGCGCACGTTGGCGCCGACGCCCACGCCGATGCAGTAGTCGTCGCCCGTGTTTGTCCACAGATCGTTGTACAAGTGCACTTTGCCGAAGCGGATGCGCGGGGCGCGCTCGACCACGTTCTGTGCCCACCAATCGTGGTGAAACGTGATGTTCAAATGGCCCGTGTCCTCCGAGCCATTGCTGTCGCTGTGTCCGATCAAGTCGGAGAAGCGATGGCCCGCAGCGCCAGTGTCGTTCGGGTCGCTGCGCTTCGTCGAATAAAAGAACTTGGTGTAGGAAATCGTAATGTCGTCGGAGGCGTGTGTGATGTCGAGGTTGCCGTCTGATCCGTCCGAGATCGCGCTGTGATCAATCCAGATATGGTGTGAGTCCTTCTCGATCGTCATCGCGTCCTGTCCGTTTTGGCACTGGCCGCCTGTCGCCGTGTTCACGTCCGGCGGCGCACAGTTGTAGCCGATGACGTTCAAATTCCGGAGGATGACGTTGCTCGAGCCCTTGAGCTCGACGTGGCCATTCAAGGCATTGTTGCCCGAACAGCCGATGATCGTCTTGTTCGAGCCGATGGTGACGGTGCCCTGCGCGAGCTTCCCCTGCACGTAAATCACGGCCGCCGTCGTGCCTTTTGCGGCGCTATTCAACTGCGCGAGTGTGGTCACCGTGGTGGCCTTGGCGGTGCCGCCGCCGGTCGTCCCGCCGTTCTGCGTTGCCCAACCGGTGGGCGTCGGGCTCTGGGTGATGAATGAGGGGACGCTACAGGTGGTCGCCGCCTGGTCCACAGAATCCACTGTTTCCTCTGAGGGTTGTGCGCTACCCGAATTCCCAGCGCCATCTGCACCGCTGCAGCCACCGAGGAAGGCAATGACGCACACCGCAAGCGCGGTCGAGTTCGCTTTCGACATTTAGATTGCTCCTTGAACGATCAGCGCGCGCACTAAGCACCCGCTCTTTTGTGAGAGTGAGATGCCAAGCACGACTCGATCTGTCAACGAGTTCCGTATTGGCCCCACATATCCAATCTGCGTGAGTGATTGTCGAAGTCGACGCCAGAATTTTGCGTACGCGCTACAGCCATTTCAATGCGGTTCATTGTTTGAGCGAAGAGTGCTCTCGCTCATGTGGCGCGGTCGCTCTGCTTAGTAAATAACCCTTTAGGGTTATTGCTTGTGAGGCATCGGACGAGCTCGGGCAAGCGCAGTGAGTTGGCGAGTGCGGGCCGTCACACTGCCCACGACTCGACTCGACGTGCCGTGCTGTCGCGCGGTCCACGCGCACTCCGCGTCTCGATCCGAATCCCAGCTCCGATCCAGCGATGTCAGACTTTTCCTTACGCATAGAATCACCCTAGCGGGTCAATAAAATCACTCGGCGAGAACAGGAACGCCGCATCCGGACACCAATGGAAATGCTCTTACGAAGTCAGCGAGTATTGCCGCGAGCGTTGCCCGTTCTGTGTGTCGTCGCGTTGTCGGTCGCGCTCGCGGCCTGCAGCTCGAGCGCCGGTGATTCGTCGAACAACGGGGCAGGTGACAACGCGGGAACCGCCGGCGCGACGACGGTCGCTGGCGCTTCGTCCACGGGCGGTGCAAGCAACGTGACGAGCGGCGCCGGCTCCGGCGGCTCGAGCTCGAGCGCGGGTAGTCCCGGGAGCGGCGCGGGAGCCGGTGGTGCATCGGCCGCGGGAGCCGGCGGCATGTCCGCCAGCGCTGGTGCGGGCGGTGGTGCCGACACCTTCTGGGACCCAAGCAACATCCCAGCCGCGAAGAATGCGCTGATGTTCAAGTTCTTGAACCGAACCAACGGCAAGTACACCGACGACCAAGTGTTCTGGGTCTTTCAGAACAGCAGCATCAACGTCAACGAGAGCCACTCAATCGCCGAACAGCCGCTGTATGACATGCCCGCTAACGGATCGGGGCGCATGTACTTCTACCTCGGGGCGACCAACAGCAAGTATTACGACTTCATCGAGTTCACGATTGGCCCGTCGCAATTCAACGGCAACACCACGCGCGTTGACGCCTTCGGTTTGAAGATCGCGATTCGTTTGCACTGCGCGGACAACTTCGATGTCGCCGTGGGTGAAGATCTGGCGACGTTCCAAGAGGACCGCGCGGTCACGTTCCAGAAATTCGCGACCGAGGCACCCGTCGAATTTCAGGGCTCGGCGATGAGCCAAGCGCCATATCGAATCGTCGAGCCAGGCGCCGCTGGCTTCGACGCGGGCGGCATGTACGCCGACTACTACGACAGTTTCGTC
The DNA here is from genome assembly GCA_035485095.1 of Polyangiaceae bacterium. Classification (GTDB taxonomy): domain Bacteria; phylum Myxococcota_A; class Polyangia; order Polyangiales; family Polyangiaceae; genus PMG-095. Next base: position 9,817 of record DATHOI010000308.1, read on the forward strand.
GACCAGCTCTGGTCAGCGAATGGCTTGACCATCACGAAGCCCGGCCCGAACGGCAGCGGCCTCGGCGCGTTTCCCGATATCTCGGCTGCCATCATGCGCCACGTGGGGGCAACCGCCGGCACGTTCTCCGCCGCCGGCAAGTTGCTGAACAACTCGCTCTGGAGCGACAGCACCACCTTCTACACTGCGGCGCCGGCCGACTACTACGCGCGCTTCTGGCACGAGCACGCCCTCAACGGCAAAGCCTATGGCTTCCCCTATGACGACGTGGGCGGGTATTCCTCGTACATTTCGCACGCCATGCCGCAGTACCTCGAGGTCGCCATCGGCTGGTAGGCGCGTGCGGCGCGCGCGCTAGGAAGACGACTTCAAGTGCTGGGCGAGGTAGTGCTCGCGACCGATGTCCTTCACGACACTGGCTTGCGTTTCGAGCCAGTCCACGGACTCTTCCTCTTCTTTGAGGATGCGCTCGAGTAGGTCGCGTGTGCCGTGATCGTTTTTGGTCAGCATCAGCGCGATGCCGCGGTGCAGGCGTTGTACCGCTTCGAGCTCGAGGCTCAAATCGAGCTTGTTCATCTCGATCGGTTCTTCACCGACGCGCACGGGGCTCAGGCGCTGCATGTTGGGCACGCCGTCGAGGAACAAGATGCGCTCGATCACCGCATCGGCGTGCTTCATCTCTTCAATCGACTCGGAGCGCTTCTTGTGTGCGAGCGCGTGATAGCCCTGATTGGCGCACATCTTGTAGTGAATGAAGTACTGATTGATCGCCGTTAGCTCGGACGTCAAAAGCTCATTCAGAAAGTCGATCACTTCGGGCTCGGAGCGCATGTCTTTCGATACCATTGCCCAGAGTTCCAGCGAACCCGAAACGCTCGCGCGGCCTGCGGTAGAGGGGGTCGAGCGGCCCATTTTTACGAAGTCGGACTGGGGGCAGCGCCGCGTGCCCAACGCCGAGGCGCTAAACTGTTGGGATTATGGGCATTTTTGGATGCGCGCGAGCTGGGTGAAGTTGAACTTGATTTTCACTATCAACTCGCTAAGTTTGTGGAGCTCGATGCTCGTGTGTCACTGCCACGCCCTGACTGACCGAGATATCCGCCGCGCGGTGCGCGCAAGCGGCGCGTGCGATGTCGCTGAGGTGGGCGATCAGTGCGGCGCGGCGACCGGCTGCGGTGGCTGCTACGAGCTCGTCGCCGAGATCGTCCAGTGTGAGAAGCGGCGGCTCGCGGTGTTGCCAGCAGAGCACGGCGTGAGCGCGCCCGGCTTGGCGCTGACCGGCTGACGCGAGCTCACGGCTCGGCGTGCTCGAGCCAGCGCAAGTGATGGAGCTCGCGCCGAATCCGGCGCTCGATCTGGGAGTGCCGCGAGGTCCGTGGGCGCCGGCGCGGATCGCTGCGGCCATTTGGCGTACCAGCGCGGACCCAGCGTCGAAACTGGCCGATCAGATCGGCGACCGTCCGCACGGTGCTCAATTCCTGCGACGGCAGCTCGATGGCCGTGATGCGCTCCAGATCCAGCCAGATGACCACGAGCTGGAGCGGCGTTAAGCCCCAGTCGCGGTACAAATCATGCGTCACGGCGATCTCGCTCGCTTGCACGCCGAGGTGCTGGGCGAGCGTCGGGATGACCAAATCGGTATCACGTGAGTGCATTGCACGTCCCTTGTTTTGTCGGCGAAGCTGCCGCGTGAGATGGCAACGCACGACCTGGGCGCGTCGATTCCCGTAAGAAACATGGCGCAACGCGCGGTCACGGTCGCTCGTGCTCGATCTCGTGCTCGAGTCGGTCCAGCCGTTGTTCGAGCGCCTCGCTGCCGAGGTCGTCTCCGGCGTCGGTGGTCTGCGATTCTGCTGGGGGACGCGGCAGGGCTGCGGGCGCGACAGGGTCTGGTTTGCGAGGCAGCGCGAGTGCGGGTCGAGCCGTGCTCGCGCGCTGCTCGCCATCGGTCGCCGAGGCCGAAGTGCAGCCACACGAGCCCAAGAGCGACAATCCGACGCACCACACTCGTAAGCTTCTCAGTGTCCTCACACTCCGTTCGACGAGCGACGTGGCCTCGCATTAGCGAGAAAAAAACATGATTCGTCTGGCCAGCGCAGATTCCGCAGAGCTTACGCATGACAAAGTATCGGGCTGTGTCGATCGGGAAGATCTCGACACCGTTGGCGGTAGCACACAGAACGACGTGTCGCGTCCAACGCTGCTGGACGCCTCAATCGTGAGTGCGGCCGAAGAATGCGCGCGCTCGCGCGTCGGCCGCCAACCCTCACTTCACGACGGGGATCACCGGTGGTGGCGAGATGTGAATCAAGTTGAGGCCACCCGGGTAGTAGTACGAGGTCGCGAAACCGAAGCCCATCACCTGCAACCCGAGACCGTTCGCGTTGGTCGTGCTGATGCTGTGCACGCCGGTGCCCGAGTTGTCGAGCTTCGCGCGCACGTAGCCCCAGTCCGCGTCGATCGGCGTCGGAGTGCCGGAAAGTGGGTTGCCGTCGAGCGTCACGTCTGCGCCCGTCGGGATGAGCACGTCCGCAAAATTCTCGAGGTAGTCCTTGGGTGCCAGGAACGTGTACTGCTTCCTGAATTGTTGCGGCGTCACTTCCATGCTCATCGACGGATCGCCTTGCGAGTTCATGGCATCCGTTCCGGGCATCTGCAGCGTGCCGCCGACCATGAATGAGGCGACTGCGAACGGCTGATCACCCTCGACGATGAATGGATCAGGGACCATGCAATTTCCGGCCGTGCTCAAGCAATCCGGCGCGGGTTGACCGGTCGGGAGCGGCGGGATCTGCACCATATCGCCCGCGTTGATGATGTCCGGCGCGCCGACGGGCTTCGTGCCGGAGTACGTCAAGTGCGTGCCGTCGACGTTGCCATAGAGTCGCACGACGTGACCGACGGCGTTGCCGTTCGGCGTGGTCGGAGGCACGACGATGTATTTGTTGCCGAGCACCTCGGCCGGCAGAACCGTCTCTTCCATGTGATCGGCGTTGGCTACCGAGTAGTCGGGGAGCTGGGCTATCGCGTTGAACGACACCACTTGCACAGGAGCCGTTGCGTTCACCACGGAGCCGCTCAGATCCGCGTTCTTGGTTTGCGGGTCCGCGGCCCATGCGCCGACGAGCTCCACTACGTCGCCCGCGTTCATGGCGAGTGTGAAGATGTCGTTGGCATTCTTGGCGTCGACGCCGTTTCCGGCCGCGACGCACGTGCCGAGCATGGTCGTGGGGTAGATCTCGGTGCCGCAATTGGGACCGAGTTGTACGGTGACCATGGTGTTGTCCTGAGTGGCCGTGATCGCCGCGCCGCCCGGCACGGAACCCCAATCCATGCCCTCGTTCTTCGAAGAATACGCGAAAATGCGGTAATTCTTGGTCATCGCTGTCGACGGCAAGAGTAGCGACGCATCGACTGACGCCGACAAGCAGCCTGTCGTGTCGCCCGGCGGGCAAGCGCCGCCAGCAGGGTGCGTGTAGTCGAGCGGGTTGAACTGCCACGCCGTCACCGGCACGCTACTCGTCATGTGATAGGCGCCCCCGTTGACGCGCACGGAGCTCGTGAGGCGTCCACCTGAGGTGTTCACCACGGAGAATTCGGGTCCCTTCAGATCCGGCACCCACTCCAGCATCACTGTCTGCAAGCCCCCAGCGGGTACCGTTGCCATCTCATGATAGCCGGACGGGCCGTCCACCGTGATTTGCGCGTCCGTCATGCTGCCGTTCGCGATCACCACCGCGGGCGCGAACTCGGTCCACACCGGGTTGGCGACGATGGTCGGCCAAAAGTCACAGCCCACGTAGCTGCCGTAGGCCGCTGCTGCGTCGCAGGTTTGCGGGTTGCTGCCGTCGCCGGCGTCCGTGTCACTCATCGGACCCGCGTCGCTCACGTTCAGCGTGGTTCCCATGGCGCCAGCGCCGGTCGCGCCACCGACGTTGAGATTGGAGGAGCCTCCACCCGTGCCCTGGCTCGTGACGCGGTCGGCAGTGCTGCCCTTCGAGCCTCCGGCGCTACAGCCGGCGGCTGCGGACAAAAGGGCGATCAGACAGGCAAAAAGCTTGGGTCGCAGCATGGTCGGCTCCGGCGCTGGAACGCTGCGCAAAAAAAGTTAACAACCGCTGGCGCAGCAGGAATGAAGGCATTCTGAGCCGAAAGTGCCGGGACATCGTGATCCAATCCGGCCAATTTCGTGATTGTTTTTGCACAGCATGAAGGCCGCGCGGCGCGAGCCTGACTGCGCGTCTTGGCGCTGGGTCAAAAAATAAAGCAGCGGAAAAGCGGCTCTGGCTCGACGCTCCGCGAGCGCCCGGGCGCAACGGAATGCCGGTCCGTCGGACACCAGCCAAGTCACCCGAAGCTCCTCATTTTCCGGCGCCCCGTGACCGCTCATTCCCTCGGCAAAAAGCCCAAAGTAGCGGCGGCCGATCTGGCCGTCGTAAAAAAACTGCGTGAAGTGCGGAGACACCGCCAGCCCTACACGAAGCTCGCCCGACGCTTACTCGCGAGCATGCTGTCTCGATTCGTGCCGGACGGCGATGACCCAATCGTTGAAATCGGCGCGGGCGACGGCCAATTTCGCGATTGGCTTCCGGAGCGCGTGCTCCACCGTATCACGCACACCGAGCCGCTCTCGATCGCCGCGCGCGAGGCCAGAAAACGGCATCCGCAAGCGCGCATCGTGCGCGCCTCGGCGGAGCAGTTGCCCTTTGCGGATGGTGAGCTCGCGGCGGTGCTCGGGTCCTGCGTGCTGGACGTGGTGCACGACGGCGTTGCCACGGCGCGCGAAATTGCGCGCGTGCTCAGGCCGGGCGGCGTGTTCCTGCATTGGCTGGATATGTCGACGCGGCTCAACGACGCGTTCGACATTCTGGGCAAGGCCGACCTCGTTCCGTTGCCGAATGTTTTTTCCGATCCAAGCGCAGCGCGCTGGCCCGAAGACATGTTTCTCACCGCGCGCACCGACCTCACGTTGGTGCTCGAGATCCTAGAGCGGCACCGTCACCCGTTTGCGAAGCCGCTTCGCCAATATTTGGCGGTGTTCTCGCATGTGCCGCACACGCTGCGTCCGGCGCTGACCGAGTATGTGCAGCTCTCGGAAAGCGGGCCGTTGCGCAGCGCACTGCAGGGCATGTTTCGCTCGGCAGCCGAGCTGGCCGAGCCGCGGTTGCGCGAACGGTTAGCGAGCTTCCAAGGGCGACCGGTGGCGTCGTCGCGCTTCTTCGAGAGTCGCCTACACGGTTTTTTCGCGCCGTTCACTGGGTTCTCTCCCGCTTTCTCGGACATCACCGCAGACTCCGAGCTCGCGCCCGCGATCGCGGACCCTGCGACGCGTTACGTGAGCTCGTGCGTTGGTGAGCACCGTCAGCTCCCCGACTTGCCAGCGGTCCTTTTGTGCCCCGACGGGCCCTCGCCAGAGGCCGGTCAGATGCTGCGCGAGCTGGGCGTGTTCGTGTTCGTAGCTAGCCGAAACTAAGGCGGAAATCAGCGCAGGCCCTGGGCCAGTAGGACATCTCACGGAAACCCTCCGGCGTGGCGACTAACCGGGGACAAATGGTTGTCCCGGTTTTTGGAGGATCCCAATGGTGAGCTCGAAGGACACCCGGCTGGTCGTGGTGGGGATGAGTGCGCTTTGTGCGAGCGCTGTCATGGCCTGCACGGGCATGGTGACGGGCCCCGGGAGCTCGGGCGACACCACGAGTACCGGCGCCACGGGTCCTGTCACCGTAGTGGACACTCACGGCATCGATCCAGGCGCTTCTCTGATTCACCGCCTGAATACCGCCGAGTACAACAATACCGTCAAGGACGTGCTCGGCACGAGCCAGCAACCAGGCAATGCGCAGTGGGCAGCCGAAGAAACGGCTGACTTCGACAACATCGCTGCGGTGATGGACGTCGATGCCAAACAATATCAGCTCTACTACGACGCGGCCGGCGTCGTTGCCGGCGACGTATTCGCGAACGCGCCGTTGAAGTCCCAGCTCGTGACGTGCGAGACCGCGGACGACACGGCTTGCGTACAGAGCTTCATCAACGCGGCCGGGCTGAAGCTGTTTCGCCGTCCACTCGGCGCGGACGAGGTCGGGACGTATCAAACCGTGTACACGAACGCGCGCAGCGCGACGCTGAGCCACGATGATTCGCTGCAGCAGGTGCTGATCGCCCTGCTTTCGAGCGCAGAGTTTTTGTACCGCATGGAGTTCGACCCGACTCCGAGCAGCACCACGCCGCATCCGCTAACAGGCTACGAGCTCGCCTCGCGTTTGTCGTACTTCCTGTGGCAAAGCGCGCCCGACGCCGCGCTACTGGCTTCTGCGGCGGACAATAGTCTGACCAAGACGGACGTGCTCGGCGCGGCCGTCGACCGCTTGTCGGCTGACCCGAAGTACGAGCGCTTCACGCAGAGCTTCGTCGGGCAATGGCTGGGCATTCGCAACGTGGCAACGCATGGGGTCACGGCCAGCGATTTCCCGGCGTGGACGCCGGCACTCGGCGCGGCGATGGCCACCGAGGTCTACTCGTTCTTCGACGAGTTCGCCAAGGGCAACCGCCCCTGGACCGACTTCATCACGGCGGACGTGAACTACGTCAATGCGGACTTGGCCAAGCTGTACGGCATGCCCGCGGTGCCTGCGGGCGTCACCCAGCGCGTGGAGTTCACCTCCGACAATCGCTTCGGCTTCTTGGGCATGGGCGCGTTCCTCGCTTTGAGCTCGTACGAATATCGCACCGCGCCGACCCTTCGTGGCCGCTGGATTCTGCTCAACTTATTGTGCACGCCGCCCAAGGATCCGCCGCCCAACATTCCCCCGCTAGACGCTGATCCCTCGTCGGTGAGCGCGGCGCAACAGAACGTGCGCGCGCGGCTCGAGGCGCATCGCGCGAATCCGATCTGCGCATCGTGTCACGCGAGCCTCGACCCGTATGGCCTCGCGCTGGAGAATTTCGATGCGATTGGCGAGTACCGAGCAACTTATCCCGACGGGTCGGTGATCGACGCCAGCGCGTCGATGCCCGACGGTACGAACTTCTCGGGCTTGAGCGGACTGGCCAGCTACGTCGCCGCCAAACCGGACCTGCTTCAGTGTGTCGAGCAGGAACTGTTCACGTACAGCCTGGGTCGCGAGATCAACGATACCGATCAGCCGTACCTCGCTGGCGTTCGCCAGACCTGGAGCGCGGGCACGCCTAGCATTCCGTCGCTGATCAAGGGCTTGGTTGGCGCGGACACGTTCCGCATGCGTCACGGCGGATAAAGGAGCGATCGAAAGATGAACAGGTTGATCAATCGCAGAACGGTCTTGCGTGGCGCGGGCGTCGCTCTGACGCTGCCCTGGCTCGCCTCGCTCGCTCCGCGTGCGGCGAGTGCGCAAGCGGTCAGCTATCCGAAGCGATTTTTACCGATCTTTTTCCCAAACGGGTCGGCCGAGTTTTGGACGCCCGCGAACACGGGCTCGGGCGACGCCTGGGCGCTGTCGCCCATTCTCGAGCCGTTGTCCGCTGTAAAGAGCAAGATGATCGTGCTCAGCAACATGGAGAACTACACGCCGTTCCAGGTGCTCGCCGGCGTCGCGACGCTCAACCCGAGTCACGGCCAATGCCCGGGCGCGTTCCTCGCCTGTGTAGACGCAAACGTGGTGCGAGCGCAGCTCAACGTGCAGCAGGCGAACGGCATCTCGGTGGA